>JBKPFE010000378.1:0-1844 GCA_046728705.1 Actinomycetota bacterium | reverse complement strand
CAAGCGGCGCATGGAGGAGATCATTGCCCAGCACACCGGGCAGCCGCTCGAGAAGGTCTCCAAGGACATGGGGCGCGACTACTTCATGACCGCAGAGGAAGCGAAGGAGTACGGCATCATCGACAACGTGATCGCGCACCGCTTCGAGTGAGGCGTTTCCCGAGACGTCGGGGGAAGATTCGCGGAGGCGCCGTCGGCAGCAGAGCGCTGCCGCCGCATCGACCGCGTAGGGGGTGCGACGCGAGCGGGAGCTGCTGCTGCGGTTCCTGGGCGGGCGCGGCTGCGAGGCGCGGAAGAGGGCGAGACCGACGTCGCGGTGGACGACTGCGATCGGCCGCCGGACCTGGCCGCTGGTGACGCTGGTCGAGGAGTGGCGTTCCGCCGTACGCGTGCCCGAGGCGGTGCTGGAGCTGGGCGAGCGGCGCATGATTCTCCGCACCGAGGCGTGAGTGTTCCGAGGCGCGTCGGCACGGGTAGTTCCTGGATCGGAATCGTGACCGACCGCGACATCGCGATTCGTGCCGTCGCTGAGGGTGTCGATCCCAGCCGGTGACGATCGCCGACATCGCCTCGCGCGATCTGGTCACGGTCGACCCGACGCGGCTCTGCCGGGAAGGCGTCAGCCAGTGTTCAGGTGCCTGAGAGGTGGGCGACGCATGCGCCGTTCCGGGCGAACGGTTGCAGCGAATCTGCTTCGACGCCACTGCCGAGTTCTGCCAACGCTCCTCGGATGAGACCGAGGTGGACCGGACAGATGACGGACTGGTAGGTGGTTGCGACCTCCTGGAAGGGGCAGCGCTTGAGCACGAGCTCCTTGCCGTTCTTGGCTCGCTTGAGCTCGGGCCTGAAACCGAGCCGATCGTGGAGATGCACGACCTGGTCGACCGTGTCCTGGTTCGAGATCGACGTGAATGGGGGCGGCCGGCCGATCAGGTGTGCGCCCCACGCTCGTCCAGCCTGCTCGGCGCCGGCGCTGGGGTCGGGCGCGGAGGCGAGGTAGCTGGCGAGGATCTCGGCCAGTAGGCGATAGCTCGCGAGCGCGCCCGCTTCGAGCGCGTCGGTTGTGGCTTGGTACAAAACGGGCGGCCGGCCCGGACCGGCGCGCTGCTTGCGACTTGCCGAGACGAGACCGGCCTCGGCGAGGACGGCCAGGTGCAAACGGACGGTGTTCGCGTGCAAGCCGACACGTCTCCCCAACTCACGCACGTCGAGAGGGCCTTCAGCGTCCCGCAACACCTCGAGAATGCGCAGCCGGCTCGGCTCGCTGAGAGCGCGATGGACTTGCGTGCGCGGCACGGCCGGTTGCTCCACCCTGACGCTTGTCACCTTTGCATCGTATCCTCGTCGGCGCCGATCGATCGTATTTCCACGGTTGATACAGTGCAAATAAGCGAAGTTGGGAGGTGCCTTGTGGTGGCACAGACCGAGACCGAGACGCAGGTCGTCGCCGAGATCGGTAGCGACTACAAGTACGGCTTCCACACTCCGGACGCCGTCGAGGACTACTTCTTCAAGTCCGGCCGGGGCCTTTCGCCCGAGCTCGTCGCCGCGATCTCCGAGCACAAGAACGAGCCCGACTGGATGCGCAAGTTCCGGCTCAAGTCGCTCGAGTACTTCCTGGCGCGCCCGCTCCCGACCTGGGGCGGCGACGTCACGGGCATCGACTTCGACAACATCTTCTATTACATCCGGCCGACCGAGAAGCAGGCCAAGTCATGGGAGGACCTGCCGTCGGACATCAAGGACACCTGGGACAAGCTCGGGATCCCCGAGGCCGAGAAGAAGTACCTCGCGGGCGTCGGCGCCCAGTACGAGAGCGAGGTCGTCTACCACAAGCTCAAGGA
>JBKPFE010000368.1:0-3094 GCA_046728705.1 Actinomycetota bacterium | reverse complement strand
GACGTCCCCCGTCGTCCGGCCTTCGATGACCTCGATCAGGTGCCGGATGGCGGTGACCCCGTAGGCGACGATGTCACGGGTGATCGCGGTCAGCGGCGGATGCACGACCTGGCTGATCAGCGAGTCGTCCCAGCCGACGATCGAGACGTCGTCCGGCACGGCGAAGCCCATCTGCTGCGCGACGCCGAGGCCCGTGACCGCCAGAAGGTCGCTGTCGTAGATGATCGCGCTCGGCGGCTCAGGAGCCGAGAGAAGCTTTCGTGTCGCGCGCGCGCCGCTCTCGGGCGAGTAGTCGGTCGCGATCACGTCGGCCTCGAGTCCGAGCTCGCGCGTCACGGTGAGAAATCCGTCCGTGCGCTGTGCGGTATGGACAAACTCGTCCACACCAGCGACGTGTCCGATTCGCCGATGGCCCAGTGCCGCGACGTACCGAACCGCCTCGATGACGACACCGGCTTCGTCGTGCCAAACCGCTGGAAGAGCGCCGTTTTTGACCGGACCGCCGACAACGACCGCCGGCAGCCCGAGGCGGACCAGCTCGTCGACGCGTGGATCGACGTGACGGAGGTCGGCAACCAGAACCCCGTCGACGCGCCGTTCGCCGAACCAGCGGCGGTAGACGTCGATCTCGGCCTCGACCGACTCGACCAACTGGATCGTCAGCGCGATCGACCTCGCCGAGAGCTCCGACTCGACGCCTGCGATGAACTCCATGAAGAACGGCTCGAGCGCCAGCGTTCTCGCCGGGCGCGCCAGCACGAGCCCGCAGGCGTCGGCCCGTTCGGCGGACAGTGCGCGCGCGGCGCGGTTGGGGTACCAACCGAGTTCCCGGGCGATCGCGAGGATCCGCTCCCTCGTGCCGTCGGAAACGCCCGGCCGCCCGTTCAGCGCGTACGAGACCGCGCCTTTCGAGACTCCGGCGCGCTCCGCGATGTCGCTGATCGTGACTCTGCGAGCGCGCTCTGCATTCTTGGCCAAATCCATTCTCCTTCCGGCACGACTGGCTGTCGGCGCAGGGGGTCTAGCCGCTCATCTTACTGACTTGACCGGTTCAGTCCAGCGCGCGCGGTGCCACGTCGAGGAAAACGCGAGGCGGGGCCGCGGCTCGCTACTGATAATGCGCACGTGGCACAGACCGAGCAGGACCGGTTGCGCGCGGTCGTCGACGCCGCGATCGCCGTCACCTCCGAGCTCTCGATCGAGGCGGTGCTCCAGCGAATCGTGGAGGCCGCCGCCCGGCTGACAGGGGCAAAGTACGCCGCGCTCGGCGTCATCGACCAGAGCGGCACGGGGCTCGAGAATTTCGTCACCACGGGGCTCGACGAAGAGACGATCGAGCGCATCGGCGACCTGCCGCGAGGGCGCGGCATCCTCGGCGTGCTGATCCGCGACGCGCAGCCGCTGCGGCTCGCCGACATCGGCACCGACCCGCGTGCGGTCGGGTTTCCGCCCAATCACCCGCCGATGGAGACCTTCCTCGGCGTGCCGATTCTTCTGCGCGGCGTCGCCTACGGCAATCTCTACCTCACCGAGAAAGCAGGAGGCGACGAGTTCACGGACGAGGATCAGGAGCTCGTCCAGCTGCTGGCGGCGCAGGCCGCGGTCGCGATCGAGAACGCTCGTCTCTACGAGTCCGCCACCCGCTGGGGAGAGCAGCTCGAGTCCCTCGCCGAGGTCGGCAACGCCCTGGCGACGGAGATCGAGCTCCCGCGGCTGCTCGAGCTGATCGTCACCCGCCTTCGCGGGCTGATCGACGCGCGGCTCGTTTACATCGCCATGCCCAAACCGGGTGGCGAGACCGTGGTCGAGACAGTCGCCGGCGAGGACGCCGAGAGCTACGTGGGGATGAAGCTCGATCCGACGCGGTCGAAGACTGCTCGTGTCCTCGAGCGCGGGCGAAGCGAGCGGGTCGATTCGCTCATCGACGACCCCGAAGTCGACCAGCAGGCGGCGCGATCCATGGCGGCGCGGACCGGTCTGTTCGTCCCTCTCATCGTCCGTGACCGCGCGATCGGCGTGATCGTGGCGCAGGACAAGCAGCAGCCCGATCCGAGGTTTACCGATGAGGACGTCCGGATCGCAGAGGCGTTCGCCGAGCGAGCGGCGGTTGCGATCGACCTCTCCGAGCGAGTGGCGACGGATGCGCTCCGGCGCGTCGTCGCCGGGCAGGAGCTCGAGCGGCAGCGACTCGCTCGGGAGCTCCACGACGAGACCGGCCAGGCCTTGACCTCGATCCTGCTCGGGCTTAAGAACTTGGAGGAGGCGAAGAGTGACGATGACGTTCGACGATCGGCCCTGGAGCTTCGCGAGCTCGTCGTCTCGACGCTCCACGACGTCCGCCGGCTCGCGGTCGAGCTCCGACCGAAGGCGCTCGACGACTTCGGGCTCGTGCCCGCGCTCCAGCGGCTCGCGGAGACGTTTGCGGAACAGACGAATGTCGACGTCCACGTCGAGGCGGCGCTCGGCGAGTCACGGCTTCCGGGTGAGGCGGAAACCGCGGTCTACCGGATCGTCCAGGAAGCGCTGACGAACGTAATCAAGCACGCGAACGCCCGGACGGTCAGCGTCGTACTGACGAGAAAGGGCGAAGCGGTGGTGGTCGTGATCGAAGATGACGGTCGCGGGTTCGACCCCAACGCCGACCAAGTCGGGGGTCTTGGGCTGCTCGGGATGCGCGAGCGGATCGCGCTCGTCGGCGGACGCCTGTCGGTCGAATCCGCCCCCCACCGAGGGACCACGGTTGCGGTCGAGGTGCCGCTGCGTTGATTCGCATCGTGATCGTCGACGACCACGCCGTCGTCCGCTCCGGGCTCAAGCTGCTCCTGGACGGCCAGGAGGACCTCGAGGTCGTCGGCGAAGCGGGCGACGCCCGGACGGCGGTGTTCGAGGTGCGCGCGCAGAAGCCCGACGTGGTCCTCATGGACGTCGTCATGCCGTCCGGGAGCGGAATCGAGGCCACTCCGGCGGTCCTCAAGGAGGCGCCCGACGCGAAGGTGTTGATCCTGTCGATGCAGGACGACCCCGCCTACGTGCGAGAGGCGTTCGCGGCGGGGGCCAGCGGCTATGTCCTCAAGGAGGCGGCGGACGCCGAGCT
>JBKPFE010000032.1:0-3039 GCA_046728705.1 Actinomycetota bacterium | reverse complement strand
TCCCGGCGATGGACCTTTGCACCGGGGCCGCGCGTATTCCAAGCGCGCAATGGCGGGCTTGCGAGGCGACGAGCTGGCCTGGATCCGCGGCGCGCAGGCCGGCTCGCTGTCGGATCTCGAGGCGCTCTTCCGCGAGCATTGGCCTCGCGCCTACCGTGCCGCCTATCTGGTCGTCCACGACGGCCCTGCCGCCGAGGACATCGCGCAGGAGTCGTTCCTGGCCGCGATTCGCGCGCTCGACCGGTTCGACCGGCGCCGGCCCTTCGGTCCCTGGCTGCACCGGATCGTCGTCAACCGCGCGATCGACTGGGCGCGCGCACGAGCGCTCCGCGCAGAGGTCGGTGACGGCCCGCTCGCCGCAGTCGTCGAGGACGACCGGCCCTCCGACTCATTCTCGCCTCCCGTGGTGGCCGCGCTGAGCGTGCTCTCGCCCGAGCATCGCGCCGTGATCGTTCTCCGCCACCTGCTCGAGTACACGCCCGGCGAGATCGCGACGCTGCTCGACCTGCCGCGCGGAACGGTGAACTCCCGCCTGCGACGCGGGCTCGACGAGCTCGCCGATCGCCTGGAGGGCGAGGGCCGATGAACGAGCGGCGACTCAGGCGGATGTTGTTGGCAACCGCTCCTCCGGACGAGATCGGGGCGCAGCGGCGGGCCTGGCGCGTCGTGCGCACAGCCTTCGACGAGCGTGAGCCGACCCCGTGGCCGATCCGCCACCGGCGCCCGATTGCAGCGGCTGCGATCGGAGTCGCGGCGCTCGCGGCCGCGCTGAGCCCGCCCGGGCGCGCGGTGATCGACGAGGTGCGTGACGTCGTGGGGACCGAGAAGGTCGTCGGTGTGCCTCAGGCGAGTCCGGCCCTCTTCTCGCTGCCGGCCCCGGGCAGGGTGCTCGTGACCGCTCCGAGCGGCGCCTGGGTCGTCTCCGCGAACGGCTCGAGGCGTCGGCTCGGCGACTACGCTCAGGCGACCTGGTCGCCTCAGGGGTTGTTCGTCGGCGCGTCGAAGCGCCACCAGCTCGCAGCGCTGACGCCCAAGGGCGATGTTCGTTGGTCACTCGCGCGGCCCCACGTTCACGCTGCTCGCTGGTCGCCGAGCGGCTTCCGGATCGCGTACCTGAGCGGCAGCAACCTCCGCGTCGTTGCGGGAGACGGCACGGGCGACCGGCGGATCGGCCCGGCGCAGAACGTCGCGCCCGCCTGGCGGCCGGGTGCCGAGCATGTGCTTGCCTACGCCAACCGCAGCGGCGCAGTGACCGTGCTTGCGACCGACGAGAACCGGACCTTCTGGACCGCGGCCGGAGGCGCGGCCGCGCCGGTACAGCTGGAGTGGTCGGCGAACGCGACCAGGCTTCTGGTCGCCCGGCGCCTCCCCGGTGGGCAGTTCGCGCTCGAGGTCTTCGGAGCCGACGGACGCCGTCTCCAAAGCCTTGTGTTCCCCGGCCGGTTCGTGGACGCTGCCTTCGCTCCCGCCCGCCACCGCGTCGCCGTCGTCCGTCGGGTCGGCCTCTTCAGCGAGTTGCTCGTCGTCGCTGCCGACACGCTCCGGCGGCAGCAGGTCGTCTTCCGAGGGCGTGGGCGGTTCAGCGACGTCGCGTGGTCGCCGAACGGCCGCTGGCTGCTACTGGGTTGGGAGAGCGCCGACCAGTGGCTCTTCATCCGCTCGACCGATGTGAGCAAGATCGAGGCCGTGGAGGGCCTCGCCCCCCAGTTCAACCCCGGCGGAACGGGCACCGGCGAGTTCCCCCGCATCGAAGGCTGGTGCTGTCCGGGGTAGACGGGCGATGCCGTGAGATCGCAATGTCGGGGCGCGAGCTGGCCGCTCTGGCGGCGGCGAGGCGTTGCTGATGCCCGTAGGGCCTCGGTGACGACCGGCGGCGCGGAGCGCACGCGCCGCGCGGCGGCCCGTCGAAATGAGAGAGCGCCTCGTGCGGGGCGGGGCGCTCGCTCCGACCGAACTTCGGCATCCCGCCCAGTGCGAGACGAGCAAATCGGCCAGCTCGTCTGGAGTCAGCTTCCAGTCTGTGGTCTCGGGCGGAGAGATGATCAAGTCCGACATGTCCGAGCGGACCTCTACGGCAGGATGTCGGCGCAGCGGCGCACGAACGCAGTCGTCAGCCGGACCGTGTGCTGGAAATCGTCGAGGCGCAGGACACTGAACGGCGAATGGATGTAGCGGCAGGGGACGGAGACCACGCCGGTCAGCACGCCCTTGCCGCTTAGGTGTATCTCGCCCGCGTCCGTGCCGCCCACCGCCGGGAGCTTGTACTGGTACGGGACGCCTTCGGCCGCGGCCAGCTCGGTCAGCGCGCGGACGACGACAGGGCTCACGACGATCGTCTCGTCCATGACGGTGATCGCGGGGCCGGCGCCGAGCCGCGTCGGCTGACGCGCTGGCGCGACGCCCGGCACGTCGGCAGCGACCGTGCCTTCGAGCGCGAGCGCGGCGTCCGGCTCGATCTGGGCCGCAGCGGTCCGCGCGCCCCGCAGCCCGAGCTCCTCGGAGACGGCAAAGTTCGCGATCAGCGTCACGCCTAGCGTCTCCTCGGCGAGGGTCTCGAGCGTTTGCACGAGCACGGCGCAGCCGGCGCGGTCGTCGAGGGCCTTGCCGACCACGGCGTCACCGCCGTTCAGTCGACCGAACGGATAGGCGATGACGGCCGGCGAGCCGACGCGTATGCCCATCTCCTCCACCTCTGCCGCCGTCCCTGCCCCGACGTCGACGAAGGCGTCCTCGAGCGTCAGCGGCTTCTCCCGGTCGGACTGCGTGAGGATGTGAGGCGGCACCGTCCCGAAGATCCCGCGGACCGTGCGCCCTCCGTCGGCGAGAATCGTGAGCGCGTGCGCGGCGACGATCCGCGCGTCCCAGCCCCCGACGGGGACGACGCGGAGCCAGCCCCCCTCCTCGACGTAACTGACCATGAAGCCGATCTCGTCCATGTGGGCATCGACCATCAGCCTTGGTCCGCCGTTGCCCCGCCGCTCGGCGATGAGATTTCCAAGCGGGTCGACCCGCACTTCGTCGACGTGAGGGCTGACGAGC
>JBKPFE010000375.1:0-3753 GCA_046728705.1 Actinomycetota bacterium | reverse complement strand
GAGAAGGCCGAGAACCCGCTGGCGATGTACCTCTCGGACGTGCTGACGATCCCGTCGAACATGGCCGGCCTGCCGGGGCTCTCGATCCCGTGCGGGCTCTCCGACGGCCTCCCGGTCGGCCTTCAGCTGATCGGGCCGCAGTTCTCCGAGAACACGCTCTTCCACGTCGGTCACGCGCTTGAGCGTGCGATCGGCTTCGACTTCGTGCCGGGGAGGCTCCAATGAACTGGGAGCCGGTCATCGGGCTGGAGATCCACATCCATCTGAAGACGCGGACGAAGATGTTCTGCCGCTGCGAGGTCGCGTACTTCGAGCCGGAGAACACGCGCATCTGCCCGGTCTGTCTTGCGCACCCCGGCTCGCTGCCAGTCCCGAACGCGAAGGCGATCGAGTGGACGATCAAGCTCGGGCTCGCGCTCGACTGTGAGATCGCAGAGCACGCGGTCTTTCACCGCAAGAACTACTTCTACCCGGACAACCCCAAGGGCTACCAGATCTCCCAGTACGACGAGCCTCTGTGTCTCAACGGGCGGCTTACGTTCCCCGGGCCCGATGGAGACGCGGAGATCGGGATCGTGCGCGCGCACCTCGAGGAGGATGCGGCCAAGAACGTCCACACCGGCGGGGCCGAGGGCCGGATCGGAGGTGCGAGTGCGACCCTCGTCGACTTCAACCGCGGGGGCACGCCGCTGGTCGAGATCGTCACGCGGCCCGACCTGCGCTCGGCCGACCAGGCTCGGCGCTTCCTCCAGCTGCTCCGCCAGACGGTCGTCGAGCTCGGCATCTCCGACGCCGAAATGGAGAAGGGCTCCCTCCGCTTCGACGTCAACGTCTCGGTGCGGCCGGAGGGCTCGGATGAGCTACGCACGCGCACGGAGCTGAAGAACCTGAACTCGTTCGCGTTCGCGGCGAAGGCGATCCAGCGGGAGGTGGAGCGGCAGATCGGCGTCTACGAGGCGGGCGGCGAGGTCGAGCAGGAGACGCTGCACTTCGATCCCGGCGCCGAGTCGGCGCCGCCGTTGCGCTCGAAGGAAGAAGCGCAGGACTACCGCTACTTCCCCGAGCCCGACCTCGTTCCGATCGAGCCACCGCGCGAGCTGGTCGAGCGCGTTCGGGCCGAGTTGCCGGAGCTCCCGGGGCAGCGGATTCGCCGGCTCACGGCCGAGCTCGACCACGACCTTGCCCTGGATCTCGTCACGAGCGGGCGCGACCGACTCTACGTACGCGTCTCGGGTGAGGAACGCCGGGCGATCGCGAACGTGCTGATGAACCAGTTCGCGGTGTCGGGCGTCGATCCCGAGGTGGTCGACGCCGGCGAGCTCGGCAAGCTGATCGAGGCGCGCTCGCGCATCCCGCGCGACAGGTTCACCGAGGCGCTCGCCGCCAGCGGCGATCCAGGCTTTAGCGCCGAGCGGTACCTCGGGGACGGGCTCGTCGCCGACACGGCCGAGCTCGAGCCGATCGTCGAGCGGATCCTGGCGGCCAACCCCGGCCAGGTCGAGGCCTACCGCGGCGGGAAAGAAGGCCTGCTCGGCTTCTTCGTCGGCCAGGTGATGAAGGAGACTCAGGGGAAGGCCGATCCGCGGGTCGTCAACGAGCTCGTCCGCGAGAAGCTGAATGCCTAGCGAAACGAGCTCCAGAACGGCACGATGAATCTCGTGCCGCGCAACGTCGTTCTCTATCCGACCGAGAGCGCTCTACGCGACAAGGGGAGTAGAGGAAGTTTCGCCCGGCGTCGAAGCTAGGCCGCGGACTTGGTGGAACGGCGTCGCCGTTGCGCCGGCTTCCCTGCAGGGGCAGCCTGCTTCTTCTCCCGGGCCTTCTTCTTGCGCTGCCGGTCTCTCGCCCAGCGCACCCTGCGGCGGTCTCCGCGTCCCATCACACGGCATCGTACGCAACTAGGCGCCACAGAAACGCTGCGTACTCGGTTGCAAATGGGTCGGAGCCGCGCCCGTAAGGCACCTTGGAGTAGCGGGCGAGCCAGATTGCTCTACGGCGGTGTCCGAGCACCAGCAGCGTCGCCGGGAGGCGGAAGACCATCCTGTTTCGCAGATCTCCTCGGAGTGCTGACGCGAGAGCGCGTCGCTCATCGAGGGACTCCATGAACCGACGCCCCTGTGTGTCGATCGCATCGACGAGCTTGTCAAGCTGGGAAGACCTAGCCAGCCGCGGATCCCGTCGGCGCTCTGAATGTCTAGATGAAAGATCAGATCCCGCTTCGCGAGCTGCTTGTAGCCGCGCTCCGCAAGCGACGCCGCGAGGCGGCTCTCAACCTTCGCCTTGAACGCCGCATCGGCTCTCGGCTCCGCACCGTGCGTCATATTCCCGGAGCTGCGATGAAGCACGCCACCGACTACCTCTGGTTCGAGACGCCGAACCGCCGCGACTACGTGAACATCACGCCCGAGGTCGAGGAGTTCGTCCGAGCCTCCGGCATCCAGCACGGTCTCTGCCTCGTCAACCCGATGCACATCACCGCCGCCGTCTACGTCAACGACGCCGAGTCAGGCCTGATTCAGGACTTCGACGACTGGCTCGAGCGCCTCGCGCCGCACGAGCCCACCGACCAGTACCGGCACAACAACGGTGAGGACAACGCGGACGCGCACCTGAAGAGGCACCTGATGAGCCACCAGGTCGTGCTTCCGATCACCGACGGGAAGCTCGACCTCGGCCCTTGGGAGCAGGTCTTCTACGCGGAGTTCGACGGGCGGCGGCGGAAGCGGGTCGTGCTCAAAGCAATCGGTGAATAGTCGGCAACGCCAGCGCCTGGCCGCGCGTTCCTCGTGCAAGCCAACCCTCAGGCCGCCTCAAGTGGGTCTGGAGCTGGTCTCAAAATGACCTCGCGAGGATGAGGATCATCCCGAGCTGCAGGAAGGCGAGGTAGGTGTCGGCCTTGCGGTCGCGGCGGGTGGCGATCCGCCGCTTCGCCTTCAGCCAGGCGTTCGTGCGCTCGATCGGCCAGCGGTGGCGGGCGTGCGGGTCGCGCGTTTTCAGCCGCCGCCGCTTGCCGCGCCAGACCGTCCGCGTCGGCGTCCCGGCCGGGATCGGCGCGCCCGCGCGACGGGGCCTGCTGATCCGCGGCGCGATCCCCCGCTCGCACAGCGCCCACTCGAGCGCGAGCGAGGCGTAGCCGCGGTCGGCCCAGAGCTCCTCGGGGCGGATGCCCGCGCGGGCGAGTGCGTCCACGAGCGGCAACAGGTGCCGCCGCTCGTTCTCGTTGCCGGCGGAGAGCCGCACTGCGAGCGGCGCGCCGCCGGCATCGACGGCTAGGTGGTAGCGGCTGCCGGCGCTGCCGCGGAGCGTGCGCGCGACCTTCTCGCCCCCTTTTTCGCCTCCACGAGCGAGGCGTCGACGATCACCCGCGACCAGTCGAGCCTGTCCGCGCCCGCCAGCTGCCCCTGCAGGACGGCGAGCGCCTGGGCAAGCAGCCCGCGCCGCGTCCACTCCTCCAGCCGCCGCCGGCAGGTCTCGCCGCTGGGGAGGCCGAGCTCGCGGTAGGGCACCTGCAGCCAGGGCGTGTCCGTGTAGAGCACGTACAAGATCCCCTCCAGGCAGGCCCGGGCCGGGTAGCGCGAGCGTCCGGGGTAGCGAAAGCGCCGCGGCGGGTCGGCAAGCACCGGCTCCAGCCGCTCCCACAACCGATCCGAGACCCGCCACCTCAATGGCTCCGACCTGCCCACACGCCGCTTGCGCGGCCTTCTCACGGTATCCATGCGACCGGCCTTCAACGCCGGCCGCCCGGTCCCTGCT
>JBKPFE010000091.1:0-1451 GCA_046728705.1 Actinomycetota bacterium | reverse complement strand
GCCGACCAGGAGCCGATCCACCCGCAGCACTGGACGGTCGGCCACGGCTTTCGGGACGATCCGCGGCCGAACGTCGTCCGCGACATGCGAATCCTGCGCGGGGACCCCGAGGCGAAGGCCGACATCTCGGTTGAGGGCTACTACGAGCTCGGGATCCAGGACCAGGCGTTCCTGGGCCCTGAGTCGGGGCTCGCCGTCCCGGACGGAGAGGGCGGCGTCGACATCTACGTGGCGACGCAGTGGCTGCACGTCGACCGCGATCAGGTCGCGCCGTGTCTGGGGCTCCAGAAAGAGCAGGTGCGGATCCATCTCGCCGGGGTTGGCGGCGCGTTCGGCGGTCGGGAGGACCTGTCCATGCAGGTCCACGGGGCGGTGCTGGCTTTGCACACGAACCGGCCGGTGAAGATGGTCTACACGCGCGAGGAGTCGTTCTACGGCCACGTCCACCGGCACCCGGCGCGGATCTGGATGGAGCACCGTGCGAACCGCGACGGCAAGCTCGTCTGCGTCCGAGCCCGGATTCTCGTCGACGGCGGCGCCTACGCCTCGAGCTCGACCGCCGTGATCTCGAATGCGTGCTCCTTCGCCTGCGGGCCGTACGCGGTCGAGAACGCGCTGATCGAGGGGACGTGCGTGTACACCAACAACCCTCCCTGCGGCGCGATGCGCGGCTTCGGCGCGGTGCAGAGCTGCTTCGCCGCCGAGGCGCAGATGGACAAGCTGGCGGCCAAGCTCGAGCTGGATCCGGTCGAGCTGCGGCTCCGAAATGCGCTCGCGCGCGGAGATTCGCTGCCGACCGGCCAGAAGATCACGGGCGCCTTGCCGGTCGCCGAGGTCATCCGCCGCGCGGCCGCGATCCCCGTTCCCGACGCGGAGGAGATGCTGCGAGACCCGATCCGCCTGCCCGGCGGCGCCGGAAACACGACTCGGGGAGAAGGAGTTCGGCGTGGCGTCGGCTTCGCGGTCGGGTTCAAGAACATCGGCTACTCCGAGGGCTTCGACGATTACACGGCGGCCCGGGTGCGCCTGTTCGCCGACAACGACGGCGAGCTGACGGCGGAAGTGCATTGCGCAGCGGCGGAGGTCGGGCAAGGCGTGAGCAACGTGATCGTCCAGACCGCGCGCACAGAGCTCGAGACGGAGAACGTCGTCCTCGCTCCGCACACGACCGCCTCGGTCGACTCGGCGGGCTCTTCGTCGGCATCCCGGATGACGTGGATGGCGTCAGGGGCCGTGCAGACCGCCTGCCGGGCGGTGAGGGACGAGCTCGAGCGACGAGGCGGCGGGCTGGGGCCGGGCGAGGAGATCGATCTCGAGCGGGTCTACCGGCATCCGCGCACGGCCCCGCTCGATCCGGAGACTGGGCAGGTCACGGGCGAGCGGGCCCACGTCGCCTATGCGGTGGCCGCGATGCGCGCCGTGGTCGAGGTCGACGTCGACCTCGGCCTCAC
>JBKPFE010000086.1:0-2330 GCA_046728705.1 Actinomycetota bacterium | reverse complement strand
GGGTGTGGCCGTCGTCGACGAGCAGCACCGGTTCGGAGTCGAGCAGCGAGCCGCAATCAAGGCGGGACGCAGGCCGCACACGCTCCACATGACGGCCACGCCGATCCCTCGAACGCTCGCCCTCACCGTCTACGGCGACCTCTCGGTGACGGAGATCACGAAGCCGCCGGCGAACCGAAAGCCGATCGTCACGCGGTGGATCCCCGAGGAACGAGCCTCGGAGGCCTATCGGCGCCTCACCAGGCTTCTGAAGGAAGGCCGTCAGGCCTACGTCGTCTGCCCGCTGATCGAGCAGTCGGAGACGAGCCGGGCCCGAGCCGCCGAGCAGGAAGCCGAGCGATTGCGCGCCAACGAGCTCCGCGGATTCCGCGTCGGCTGTCTCCACGGGAAGCTGCGACCGGACGACCGCCGCGAGCTGATGGCGCGGTTCAAGGCCCGGGAGCTGGACGTGCTCGTTGCGACCACGGTCATCGAGGTCGGCGTCGACGTCGCGAACGCCACCGTGATGATCGTCCAGGAGGCCGATCGCTTCGGGCTCGCCCAGCTCCATCAGCTGCGCGGCCGGGTGGGGAGGGGCGCGGAGCAGTCGTACTGCCTGCTCGTCTCGCGCCGGAAGGAGGAGCTCACCGAGGGCGCCCAGGCTCGCCTCGACGCGTTGGTCGCGACGACCGACGGCTTCGAGCTGGCCGAAGTCGACCTCGAGCTACGCGGGGAGGGCCAGCTCCTGGGGACGCGTCAGTCGGGCCTGACGGACTTCCGCTTCGCCAAGCTGCGCGCCGACCGCGACCTGCTTGAGCAGGCGCGGGCGGTGGCTGAAGACCTCGTCGACTACGACGGGCCGCTGAACGACGAGGTCGAGCAGCTCTTCGCCGAGCACGAGCTAGCCGCCTGACCGCGACGTTCTCGACCGCGTCAACCCTCGAGCAACTCTCAAGGGGTCTGACCCATGAGGGTGGTCGAGGGTTGCCCTACTTAGACTCGAGCGCGTGCGGATCATCGGTGGAGAAAAGCGCGGCGCGAAGATCGTCGCCCCCAAGGGCCATGACACCCGGCCCACCGCGGACCGTGTCAGAGAGGCTGCGTTCAACCTCATCGGCCCGGTCGACGGCGCGACCGTGCTCGAGCTGTTCGCCGGATCCGGCGCCTACGGCCTCGAAGCGCTCTCTCGCGGCGCCGACGCGGTCGTCTTCGCCGAGTCCGACCAGGCCGCCTGTGCCGCGATCCGCCGGAACGTGGAGAAGCTCCGCCTCACCGGCGCCACGGTTCTGTGCCGCGACGCGATCCAGGTTCTCTCGGAGGAGGCGCGAGCAGGCAGGCGGTACGATCTCGTCCTCGTCGACCCGCCTTACCGCCTGTTTTCCGACGTGCAAACCGGCCTCGCCACCTATCTCCCACGGGTCCTAGCCGAAGGCGGCGTCGCCGTCGTCGAGACCCACGCGAAAGAGGAGCCGGAGCTGCCGCTCGCCGTCCGGACGAGCCGTCGCTACGGCTCCGCCCGCCTGACGCTCTTCGAGCACGAGTGATCACGGCCATCTACCCCGGTACGTATGACCCGGTCACGAACGGCCATGTCGATGTGATCCGCCGTGCCGCCGGCATCTTCGACCGGGTCGTCGTCGGCGTCGTCGGGACCCCCACGCACAAGCAGCCGACGTTCTCGGTCGACGACCGGGTCGAGTTCCTCGAGAAGGCCTTGACCGATCTGGACAACGTCGAGGTCGACGTCTTCAAGGAGCTCGTCGTCGAGTTCGCGCGGAAATGGGACGCGAAGGTGATCGTCAAGGGCCTCCGCGTGATCTCCGACTTCGAGTGGGAGTTCCAGATGAACCAGCTCAACCGGACGCTCGCCCCGGACATCGAGACGGTCTACGTGATGGCGAGCCCGGAGGTCAGCTTCGTCTCCTCGAGCGGGATCAAGGAGATCGCCGCTTATGGCGGGAACGTCGACCAGCTCGTCCCGGAAGTGGTTGCGCAGCGGCTCCGTCAGATGTACGGAGACGGCCGGCCCGGCGCTCCCGTCCCACCCTCCGAGTAGACTGCTCGGCCATGGACGTCCTCGTTCTCATCGACAAGCTCGACGACCTCGTTCACAACGCGAAGGCGGTGCCGCTCACCGACCAGGTGCGGATCGACCGCGAGGAGATTTACGAGATCCTCGACCAGATGCGCGCGACGATCCCGGAGGAGATCAAGCAGGCCCGCTGGATCGTCAAAGAGCGGCAGGAGATGCTCGCCGAGGCGAAGCGCGAGTGCGACCGGATTCTCGGCGAAGCGCGGGAGCAGGCTGCCCGCGAGGCGTCGCAGACCGAGATCGTCAAGCTCGCCGAGCG
>JBKPFE010000130.1:0-4462 GCA_046728705.1 Actinomycetota bacterium | reverse complement strand
CCCGTCCTCGGTCAGAGCGAGCTCGCCGTCCATGTAGAAGTCGCGCGCGAAGCCGGTCGAGATCAGGTTGCCGGTGCGGTCCTCGATCCACTTCACCGGCCGGCCGAGGAGCAGCGAAGCCGCGGTGGCGACGACGTAGCCCGGGTAGACCGGCACCTTGTTGCCGAAGCCGCCGCCGATGTCCGGGGAGATGATCTGGATGTTCTGCTCCGGCAGGCCGGCGACGAGCGCGAACACGGTGCGGTGTGCGTGCGGCGCCTGCGACGTCATGTAGATCGTCGCCTTGCCCGTGGCCGGATTGACATCGGCGACGCAGCCGCAGCATTCGAGCGGCGCCGGATGGCAGCGCGGGTAATGGGTGACGAGCCGGACGACCTTGTCGGCCTCGGCGAACGCCTTCTCCGTCGCCTCGGGATCGCCCGCCTCCCAGTGGTAGACCTTGTTGTCGGTCTGATCTTCCTTGTCGTCGCGGATCAGGGGAGCCGTCGGATCGAGCGCCGCCTGGGGACTGATGACCACGGGAAGCGGGTCGTAGTCCACGTCGATCAGCTCGAGGGCGTCGTGGGCGACGTACGGGTCCTCGGCGATCACGCACGCGACCTCCTGTCCCTGCATCCGCACCTTGTCGGTCGCGAGCACGGCCTGCGTGTCGCCGGAGAGCGTCGGCATCCAGGCGAGGTTGTGCTCGGCGAGGAGCTCACCCGTGACCACCGCGACGACGCCCGGAAGCTCGGTCGCGCGTGAAGTGTCGATCGAGTTGATCTTGGCGTGGGCGAACGGGCTGCGGAGGATCGACATGTGCAGCATGTTGGGCAGCTTGATGTCCTCGATGTAGTTGCCGCGGCCGGCGAGGAAGCGCGCGTCTTCCTTGCGCTTGACGCTGCGGCCCAGCCAGCCCTTGTGCTCGGTCTCGACGCCGGTCATGACGACTCCTTCGGGTTGCTCGCGGCCCACTGCACCGCCTTGACGATGTTCTGGTAGCCCGTGCAGCGGCAGATGTTCCCGGAGATCGCCCAGCGGATCTCCTCCTCCGTCGGATCGGGGTTCTCCTCGAGCAGCGCCGCGCTGACGAGCATCATCCCCGGAGTGCAGAAGCCGCACTGGAGCCCGTGCTCTTCCTTGAAGCCTTCCTGAATCGGATGGAGCTGCGCCCCGTCCGCCAGCCCTTCGACGGTCGTCAAAGCCTTCCCGTTGGCCTGGACGGCGAGGTACGTGCACGACTTGACCGGCACGCCGTCCACGAGCACCGTGCACGCGCCGCAGTTCGTCGTGTCGCACCCGACGTGCGTGCCAGTGAGCCCGAGCTTCTCGCGCAGGAAGTGGACGAGCAACAGCCGTGGCTCGACGGCGAGCGAGTGCTCCGCGCCGTTGATCGTGACGGTGATCTCCTGCGTCGTCGGTTTGGCCTGTGTGATCACGGCTGCTCCTTCTCCTCGATCTCTTCCATCACGTCCTCGACGGTCGTTTCGCCGGCGAACGACTCCGGCGCGCGCTCGGGGATCGGCGCGCCGCCCTGATCCTCGGCGTGACCTTCCGGCGAGACGTCGTCGGCTAGCCGGCCGGTCTCCAGGCTCACGCGTGCACCGCAGCTCGGACAGTCGACGATGTCGGCGCTCGGCACGACCGCGTGCTGGCCGGCCTCGTCCGGCAGAGGCTCGCCACAGTTCGGACAGTTCATCGGGCCACCTCCGCCGCCTTGCGTAGCCCGCGCTCGACGAACACGCGCACGACGTTGCGCTTGTACGCCTCGGTGCCGCGAACGTCGGTGCGCGCCTGGGCCGCCTCGGCGGCGAGTCGCGCCGCGTCCGAGATCGCCTCGTCGTCGAGCGCATGACCGGCGAGTGCCTGCTCGGCCGCTTCTGCGCAGAGGTTCTTCGGACCGACGCCGGTCAGGGCGATCCCAGCCCTGCCGACGGAGCCGTTCGCGAACGAGACGTGGACAGCGACACCGACGGTGGCGAAGTCTCCGACCTTGCGTTCGAGCTTGAGGTACGTACCGCCGGCCCGCGCGCCCGGGTCGGGAATCCGCACTCCGGTGAGGATCTCGACCGGTTCGAGCGCCGTCTCGAACGGCCCCTGAAAGAACTCGTCGATTGGAATCGTGCGCGTGCCGCTCGACCCGCGCACGATGATCTCGGCACGCATCGCGAGCATGACCGAGCCCCAGTCGCCCTGAGGATCGGCGTGGGCCAGCGAGCCGCCCACGGTGCCCAGGTTGCGCACGATGGGGTCCGAGATCAACGGCGCGGCATCGCCCATCGTGGCCCAGCGGCCGCGCAGCAGCTCCGACCGCTCGCACTCCTTGTGGCGCACCAACGCGCCGACGTGCAGCGCGCCGTCCTGCTCCTCGAGGTCACTCAGCTCGGAGATGCCGTTGATGTCGACGAGCGCCAGCGGCGAGGCGAATCGGAGCTTCATCAGTGGGATCAGGCTTTGCCCGCCGGCAAGGACCTTCGCGTCTTCGCCGTATTCCTCGAGGAGGGCCAGCGCCTCGTCGAGAGTCGTGGGCGCGAAATAGTCGAAGCTGGCTGGGTACATGAGCCGCCTCCGAGTCCGCAATTACCGTCGGGGACGAGAATACGCCTTCAGGGGTTAGCGAGTGCTACATCGTCTTTCTCTACGAGGTCCGCGTACGTTTCGGTTCGAGGAGGAGCCGGCGCGGTACCGTAGAGCGAACCGGCCGTGAAGGAGATCCTGGACACCCTCGAGCGCTGGACCTCGGAGGGTCTGCGGGTCGCGACCGCGACGGTCGTCAAGACCGAGCGCTCTGCGCCGCGAGACCCGGGGGCCGTGCTCGCCGTCTCCGACCGCGGCGAGGTGGCCGGCTCGGTCACCGGTGGCTGCGTGGAGCCCGCCGTCTACGAGGAGGCGCGCGAGGTGCTCGCCGGAGGCGCGCCGCGCCTGCGCGCGTACGGGATCGCCGACGACGAGGCCTTCGAGGTCGGCTTGCCGTGCGGCGGCACGGTGCACATCTTCGTCGACCTAATCGAGCGCGACCTCATTCCCCCGCTCGTGACCGCGCTCAAGGCTGAGCAGCCGGTCGCGCTCGAGGTCAAGATCTCCGGCGAAGACATCGGAAGGAAGCGGCTCGTCGGCCTGGAGGACAACGGCCCTGCTGCCAAGCTACTCACCCGAGGCGAGACCGCAATCGTGGAGACCGACGACGGTGAGCTCTTCGTCAACTCGTTTGCGCCGCGGCCGGAGATGTACGTCTTCGGCGCCATCGACCACGCGGCCGCCGTCGCCCAGGTCGGCCGCTTTCTCGGCTACCGCGTCACCGTCTGCGACGCCCGCGCGAAGTTTGCGACGAAGGAGCGTTTCCCCGAGGTGGACGAGCTCGTCGTCGAGTGGCCGGATCGGTTTCTCAGGCAGGCGCCGGTCGACGAGCGGACGATGATCTGCGTTCTCACCCACGACCACAAGTTCGACATCCCGCTGCTCAAGGTCGCGCTCGAGACCCCGGCCGGCTACATCGGCGCCATGGGTAGCCGGCGGACGAATGAAACACGCGCCGAGCGGCTGAGGGCCGAGGGCGTCACCGAGGAGCAGCTCGCACGCGTCAAGGCTCCGATCGGGCTCGATATCGGCTCGCGCACGCCAGAGGAGGTCGCAGTCGCAGTCGCCGCCGAGATCGTCGACACATTCCGCAAGACGAGAAAGAAGGAGGCGGTTCCCGCGTGAGGATCGAGAACTCCTTCGATGTGCCCGCCCCGCCCGAGGCCGCCTGGGATCTTCTGATGGACGTCCCTCGCGTGATTCCCTGCATGCCCGGTGCGAAGCTCGACAAGGTCGTCGACGACGCCACGTGGAAGGCGACGATGCAGGTCAAGGTCGGCCCGGTCGGGTTGACCTTCGCGACGGACGTGAAGCGTGAAGAGGTCGACGAGGCCGCGCGCCGCGTCAAGCTCGCGGCGAAGGCGCGCGAAGTGCGGAACCGCGGCAACGCGGACGCGACGATCGAGTCGACGCTCACGTCGGACGGGGGCGTCACGCACGTCGATGTCCTCACCGAGCTCGCGCTCACGGGCGCCGTCGCCCAGTACGGGCGGGGGATGATCGAGAACATCTCCTCCCAGCTCGTCCAGAGCTTCGCCGAGTGCCTCCAGTCCCAGCTTTCTGCCGAGCCAGAGGTGGCCGCGCACGCGCTGGAGGTCCGGGCGGAGCCCGTCTCCGGCCTCTCGCTCCTCTTCGGTGCGGTTCGTCAGGCCGTCGCGCGCATCTTCCGCAGGCGGGGCATCAGCCGGTCCTGAACCGCTCGGCTTCGTCTGAGCCGCCCGTAGCGTCCCCGGGACTGTAGGAGTGAGCGCCGGCGCCGGCGAGCTTGCCGCCGTCGACGATCAGATACTCCTCGCGGATCGGGCGGCCGTCGAACCAGCACTCGAGGATCTCGCGGACGCCGGCGGCGTAGCGCGCCTGCGCCGAGAGGCTCGTCCCCGATGTGTGGGGCGTCATCCCGTGGTTC
>JBKPFE010000030.1:0-5322 GCA_046728705.1 Actinomycetota bacterium | reverse complement strand
ATCCCGGGCGGCGAGAGCGGCAACCCCGCCGGGCCGTGGTTCGGCAACCAGCTCGGCCTCTGGCTGACGGACGACTACCACGAGGCGACGACGCGCCGCGGCGAGATCGATGTGGCGCAGCTTCTGAGGTTCGTTCCGGCTTCCTAGGAGAAAGCGGCGCCCGGTCCGCACTCGCGGGCCGGGCTGTCGCCAAGTCGCTGGGCTGCTGGGCCGCGGTGGCCCGCCATGAACCCGATTGACATGTAGACGTATCTGTCTACGTTGGTGTTTACCGCCGCATCACGCGAGAGGAGAGACATGCCCGGCACAACCGTTCGGATTCAGGGAGGAAACACGCGAGGCCTTGCGGGAGCTCGAGCGCGAAACGGGGTGCCGGACCACTGAGTGCTTGCCCGCGCAATCGAGCAGTACCGCCGCAGCGTGATCCTGGGCTTGACGAACACGGCCTATCGCGCGCTTCGGGCTGACTCCGACCGCTGGGCCGCTGCACGCAGAACGCGACGAATGGGACGCGACGCTCGCCGACGGTCTCGAAAGCGATCCGCACGTCAGCACCTAGATGGCCTCTCGCGGCGAGGTCTGCCTCGTCGACATCAACCCGACGCGAGGCCACGAGCAGGCCGGCACGCGGCCAGCACTCGTGGTCTCGGCAGATGAGTTCAAATCACGGTCCGGCAGGGCTCGTCGTCTTCGTACCGATGACGCCACGGAACGTGGGATCCCGCTGCACGTTCCGGTTGATCCCCCGAGGGCGGACTCAACCGGCGCTCGTTCATCAAGTGCGAGGACGTGCGCTCGGTCTCAGAGCAACGACTAGTGCGGCGCTACGGTGTCGTCTCCCTCGACACGCTGTCGCTGGTCGCAGATCCGCTACGGATCCTGCTCGACCTCTAGGCCGTCGCGTTCTCCGAAGGGTGCGGGGTTACGTCGCGATCTGACCGCGCGTCTCGAGCAGGCGCGCTACGCTCCTCGCAGCAGGAGACCAGAAGGAGCGAGACGTGAAGGGACACGTCGGAGACCGCATCGTCGTGGAGTCGGAGCGGGCCGCCCACGCCGGTCGCGCGGGGGTGATCGAGGAGGTGCTCCAGGAGGAGCCGCCGCGCTACTCGGTTCGCTGGGAGGACGGCTCGACCAGCATCTTCTCCCCCTCCGCGGGCGTTGCGAAGATCGAGCAGAAGAAGCAGCGGGCCAAGGCCCCGTAGCCTCCGCCTCGGGTGGACGCCTACGTCTTCGAGGCCGAGCTCGTGGAGTATCCCGAGGTCAGCCGCCGGCTCGCGGTGCGCGGCGACCAGACGCTAGAAGACCTCCACGAGGAGCTGCGCCGCGCCTTCGAGTGGTGGGAGGATGACGAGTACTCGTTTCAGCTCGCCACCGAGGTCCAGCTCCAGCGGGTGGAACTGAAGGCCGGGCAGGAGCTCGCCTACGTCATCGGCACCGGCGACGAGTGGCGCGTGCGTCTCCGCATCGACGAGATCCGTCCGGCCCGAGACGAGACCTACCCGGTGATCCTGGAGAGCCGCGGGAAGGCGCCGCCGCAGTATCCGATCCCCGACGAGGAGGAGCTCGGCGCCGGCGACTAGCCGTAACTGGGACACCGACACGGCCCGCCGCTACCACGAGGCGACGAAGCACTCGTACGAGAGCGTCCGCCGGCGCGCCCGCCCGCTCGACTGGGCCAACCAGCCTAGTCCGTACAAGGAGTACCCCGGGCTTGGGTTGGAGCCGCTCCCGCCCGAGCTCGAGCGCCTGCTCCGCCTCGGCGCGGGCGTCGTTCGCCGGCGCCGCGGCTACGACTTCCGCACCTACTCGAGCGCGGGCGCGCTCTATCCGATCGAGGTCTACGTGGCGACGGCGGACGGGCTCTTCCACTTCCACCCGCGCGACCTTGGGCTGCGGCGTCTCCGGGATGAGGACGTGCGCGGCGCGCTCGGTGGCGGCGAGGTCGTCCTCGCCCTTACCGGCATCCTCTTGCGCACGGCCTGGAAGTACGGCGCCCGCGGCTACCGCCACCTGTTCTGGGACGCGGGGACGATGCTCGCCAACCTGCTCGAGCTCACCGATCGCGAGGCGCAGGTAACCACCGGCTTTGTCGACGACGTCGTCAACGACGTGCTGGGTGTCGACGGGATCGACGAGACAGCCCTCGCGCTGCTCCAGCTGCGGTGATCGAGTATCCCCAGGCGTACGCGCTCCACCGCGCCTCGAAGCTCGAGAGCGTCGAGGAGGTCGAGCGCCACCGCGACGGCGGCGGCACCGACGAGAAGGCGCGCCTTGGCATCCCGGACGAGGTCTTCCTGCGGCGTGGCTCGATCCGAGACTTCTCGCCGGAGCCGATCTCCCGCGACGACCTCACGGCGATCCTCGCCGGCGCGATGGGTGCGATCCCGCTCGACGTCCCGCCGTCGAACGAGTTCCGCCTGATTTCGAACGCCGTCGACGGGCTCGAGCCGGGCGCGTACCGATTCCGGGCGCCGGACCGGTTCGAGTCCCTCCGCGCCGGCAACTTTCGCCGCGCGGCCGGCTACCTCGTCCTCGAACAGCCGCTCGGCGCCCTCGCCGCCGCGGTCATGTTTGCCATGGCCGACCTCAACGCAGTACTCGACAGACACGGCATCCGCGGCTACCGGGCGGTGCAGCTCGAGGCCGGAATCCGCATCGGCCGCGTCTACCTCAGCGCCTTTGCACGCGGGCTCGGTGCGACTGCCTCGACCTTCTACGACGATGAGGTCACCGCGTTCCTCGCCCCGAAGGAGGAGCTCAGCCCGATGCTCTGCGCCGCCGTCGGTCGACGCCGTTGAAACTACGTTTTATGGGGTGCTGGAGCGGTAGCGGAGGTGAACCATGCCGTTGCCGAAACGGCGTTCGTCCACCAGTTCGAGCTTTAGGCGGACATTGTCGGGGAGAGACTGTTTGCCTCCTCCCACCACGACTGGTGCGACCACCAGGTGGATCTCGTCGACCAAGCCGGCCTTGAACGCCTGGGCCGCGAGGGTTGGCCCGCCCACGATGATGTCCCGCTCAGCCGACGTCTTCAGCTGCCGGATCGCTCCAGGGTCGAAGTCTCGCTCGATCCGCGTCCTGGCGCTGGACACCGTCTCCAGCGTCTTGGAGTACACGATCTTGTCGGCCGCCCTCCAGATCTCCGCGAAGTCCTGGATGAAGGGCGGCTGGTCGTCGAGAGAGATCGTTTCCCAGGCGACCAGCACCTCGTACAGCCGGCGTCCGCAGAGGAAGGTGCCGACCGGCCGATAGAGGTCGTTGACGAAGCTGTGCACTTCCTCGTCCGGCTCAGCCCAGTCGAAGTTGCCGTCTTCGTCCGCGACGTAGCCGTCGAGCGACGTGATCGTCGAGTAGATCAGCTTGGCCATGGCGAGCCTCCTTTTGCGCATCGCTAGTCTCCATCACGACCCCTAGCCGCACGGAGGTGAGGACGATGCCGGTACAACCGGTTCCGGAGGGGTACCACACAGTCACGCCGTATCTCGCCGTCGACGACGCGACGGCGGCGATCGACTTCTACCAGCGCGCGTTCGGTGCGAAGGAGCGGAGTCGCATGTCCGGTCCCCACGGCACGATCGGCCACGCGGAGCTCGAGATCGGGGACTCGCTCGTAATGCTCTCCGATCCCTTCCCGCAGTCGAGCGCGAAACCGCCGAAGGAACTAGGCGGCACGAGCGTCGGTGTGTTCCTGTACGTCGAGGACGTCGACGCGCTCTACAAGCAAGCGATCGATGCGGGCGCCACGTCGACGATGGAGCCCGTGGACCAGTTCTGGGGCGACCGCTTCGGGTCGGTGACCGATCCGTTCGGCCATTCGTGGCAGATCGCCACCCACGTCGAGGACGTCTCGCCCGAGGAGATGGCGAAGCGCGCCGAGGAGTGGATGGCCAGCATGGCCACCAGCTGACCGTCTTAGGGCCGCCGGTCGCGGCGCCGGCGGCCCGATCACTGCGCGGCGGGATCGTCCCCGCGTAGGCTCCAGAGCGACCACAACCCGCGGAGGTGATGAGATGGCAGTACAGCCGGTACCTGAGGGGTACAACACTGTCACGCCGTATCTCGCCGTCGACGACGCGACGGCGGCGATCGACTTCTACCAGCGCGCGTTCGGCGCGAAGGAACGGGGCCGCATGGCCTCGCCCGATGGCAAGATCGCGCACGCCGAGCTCGAGATCGGCGACTCGCTCGTGATGCTCTCCGATCCGTTCCCGCAGTTCCAGGCGAGGCCGCCGAAAGAGCTCGGCGGCACGAGCGTCGGCGTCTTCCTGTACGTCGACGACGTCGACGCGGTCTTCAAGCAAGCGATTGACGCGGGCGCCACGTCGACGATGGAGCCCGAGGATCAGTTCTGGGGCGACCGCTTCGGGTCGGTGACTGATCCGTTCGGCCATTCGTGGCAGATCGCCACCCACGTCGAGGACGTCCCGCCAGAGGAGATGGCGAAGCGCGCCGAGGAGGCCTTCGCCGCGATGGCGTCGAGCTGAGCGTTGTTTCGGGCCGCCGGTCGCGGCGCCGGCGGTCCCGAGCTCAGCTCGGTAGGCCGAGATAGTCGGCGGCCTCGACGACCGCGCCGTCGCCGAGCGACAGTGCGCGCACGTCCTGGAGCGCCAGTCGCGGGCCGGCGCGGTCGAAGATCGTGTAGTTCGCCCACAGCGACTCGAAGATCGACCACCAGCGGAGCCCGGCGGCCTCGGTGTCGCGGTAGACGGCGAGCGCCTGCGGCTGCGTGAGCGAGCGCTCGCGGGTGGCGACGAACGAGGGCCGCAGGCGCCGGCGCCGGAGCACGACGGGGTCGTCGAGGTCGGTCACCTCGGCGTCGTCGGGCAACTCGATCGCCGCGAGCGCGAGCGGCAGCTCACGCCGCACCAGCATCGGCTCGATCAGCCGCTGACCGCGGAAGCGGGCCAGCTGCTCGACCATGCCGGACGCCTCGCGGTCGGTCAGGTAGAGGCAGCCGTAGACGTCCGGATTGTCGTGGCGACCGTCGCCCTGGAAGACCCGCGGGAACCACAGGGGCGCGTCGGGCTGGCCGGGCCGCGCTCGCTCGTTCCAGGCGAAGCAGCGGTGGAGGATCAAGCGAACGAGTCCGCGCGCTCGGCGCGGATCGCCCGCATCAGCTCCTCGGCCCGCCCGGCGCGAACGAGGTCGATCGGACGCCGGTCGCCGAGCTGCGGGTTCACGCCCCACAGCCAGGACCGGGCGGCCTCGGGCGCGTAGACGCGAAGCAGGTTCGACCAGACGAGCTCGAGCAGGTCGACCTTCTCGGCGTTCAACGGGTCGATGCCGGCGCCCTTGAGCCAGCGCGTGACCCGCGAGCGGCTG
>JBKPFE010000150.1:0-1529 GCA_046728705.1 Actinomycetota bacterium | reverse complement strand
TGCGGCGCGCCGCCGGCCGGATCGTCTTCGTCGGCTCGATCGCCGGGAAAAGCGCGCTGCCGTTCCTCAGTCCCTATGCCGCGTCGAAGCATGCGCTCGAGGCTGTCGCCGATTCGCTGCGCCTGGAGCTCCGGCCGTTCGGCATTCGCGTCTCGATCGTCGAGCCGGGCTCGATCAGGACGGCGATCTGGGCCCGCTCGGCTCAGCGGGCCGACGAGCTGATCGCGGCCTCGGACGGGCAGCTGGGCGAGCTGTACGGAGCGCGAATGGCGGCGTTCAGGCAGCTCGCGCTCAAGCGCGGCGCCGGGGGAGCGCCGGCCCAGAAGGTCGCCAAGGTCGTGGTCGAAGCCCTGACCACCGAGCGCCCGCACACGCGCTACCTGGTCGGCCGCGATGCCAGGCTGCGGGCCGCATTCGAGCGCCTGCCGTCCCGGCTCCGCGACCGGGTCCTCGAACGAGTGCTTCTGAAGAGCTAGGGGGAATAGTGGGGTACAGGAAAGGATCGATCGACGAGATGGGCGAAGGGCCGGGCTTCCGCAAGGTCCGTCGGGAGCTCGGGGTGACGGCCTTCGGCGTCAACGCGCTCATCTATCCACCGGGTCAACAGGGCTTCCTCCACTACCACGACGAGCAGGACGAGCTCTACTTCGTCCATCGCGGTCGTGCGTCGTTCGAGGTCGACAGCGACGAGTTCGAGCTCGGGCCCGGCGGCGTGGTCTATGTGGAGTCGAAGACGCCCAGAAAGATCAGCAACCAGACCGACGAAGACCTCGTCGTGCTCGCCGTCGGCGGCAAGGGCGGCTACGTCGGGCGCGACGGCCAGCTCGTCGACGTCGAGCGCGATCTGCCGCGGCGACAGGCCTTTACCCAGGACGAGAAATAGGGAACGATTTCAGCGACGCTACTCGAGGAGGCAAATCGGCGATGAACGGCTTGATGATGGACTACCAGCTTTCGCTCCCTCCGATCCTGCTGCGGGCAGAGACCTTCTTCGGGGACCGGGAGGTCGTCACGCGGCTTCCGGACAAGAGTTTCCACCACTACACCTACCGGGACATGGCGGGACGCGCGAAGCAGCTCGCCGTCGCCCTCCAGAAGCTCGGGCTCGAGCGCGGTGACCGCGTCGCGACGCTCTGCTGGAACCACTACCAGCATCTCGAGGCGTACTTCGGCATCCCCTGCGGCGGGTTCGTGCTCCATACGCTGAACCTCCGCCTGCACCCGGACGACCTCGCCTACGTCGCAGACCACGGCGGCGACCGGGCAGTGATCGTCGACCGCAGCCTCGTCCCTCTGGTCGAGCAGTTCCAGGACCGCACCAAGATCGAGCACGTGATCGTGGTCGAGGACTCCTACGAGGAGCTGCTCGACACCGCGAGCGCGGACGAGTGGGAAGACCCGCAGCTCGACGAGCGCGAGGCGGCGGCGATGTGCTTCACGAGCGGCACGACCGGACGCTGCAAGGGCGTGGTCTACTCCCACCGCTCGACGATCCTGCACGCGCTCGGGGTCGCGGCGCTCTCGCCGCT
>JBKPFE010000087.1:0-2347 GCA_046728705.1 Actinomycetota bacterium | reverse complement strand
AACCGGTGCGCCTCGTCCCGAACACGCTGGAGCAGTTGCAAACCGGGTGAGTGGCGGTCGAGCCGAATCGGATCCGGGCGGTCGGGCACGAAGACCTCCTCCGCCTTCTTGGCCAGCGCGATCACCGCCACACGGGGCAGGTCGTACGCCTGCATCGCCTGGATCGCCGCCGAGAGCTGGCCCTTGCCCCCGTCGATGACTACGAGATTCGGCGCCGACGCGAAGCCCTCGTCGTACTCCTCGCTCGTCGCCGTCGCCAGCCGCGCGAAACGGCGCGAGACCGCTTCGGCCAGCGCCGCGTAGTCGTCCTGCCCATCCTGGCCGCGGATCCCGAACTTCCGGTAATGCGCCTTCTTGGCCACGCCGTCCTGGAACACGACCATCGACGCCACCGGCGACTCCTCCTGGATGTTCGAGACGTCGAAGCACTCGATCCGCAGCGGCAGGCTCTCCAGATTCAGCGCCTCGCGCAACTCCTCCAGCGCCTCGATCCGGCGGAGCCGGGAGGTCTCGGCCTTGGCCGTGTCGGCCTCCAGCGCCACATTGGCGTTCTGCTCGGCGAGCTCCTGGAGCCGCCGCTTCTCGCCCCGCTCGGCCCGCCGCACTTCGACCCGTGAGCCTCGCCGCTCCGACAGGAACTCCGCCAGCGCGCTCGTGTCACCTGCCTCGCGTGGCACGATGATCTGCGGCGGGATGCTGGGCGCCGAGCCGTAGTACTCGAGCGCGAACGCCTCGAGCACCGTCGGCACGTCGCGCCCGTCCACGTTCTCGAGGTGGAACCCGTACCGGTCGATCATCCGCCCGTCGCGGAGGGGAAAAATCTGCACGGCGGCGCGGTCGCCGTCGATCGCGATCCCGATCACGTCGACGGTGCCGACGGCGCGCTTGTCCGCGGCCTGCCGCTCGGCCAGGTGGCGCACCGAGAACAGTCGATTTCGGTAGCGCGCGGCCTCCTCGAACTGCTCGTTCGCCGCCGCATCCTTCATCCGCCGCTCGAGCTCGCGGATGATCGGCTGCGTCTCGCCGGAGAGGAACTCGATCACGCCGTCGATCACGTTCCGATAGTCGTCCTTGGAGATGTAGTTCACGCACGGGGCGTAGCAGCGGTCGATGTGGAAGTCGAGGCAGGGGATCCCGGAATGGCGTCCCGGCTTCGGCCCCTCGCACGGCCGAAAGCGGAAGACGCGGTTGAGCACGTCGAGCGTCTCGCGCACCTTCTTCGCGTTTGCGTACGGGCCGAAGTAGACGACGCCGCGGCGGTGCCGCTCGCGGGTGAACATGACCCTGGGGTACTCGTCCTCGACCGTGACCGCGATGTACGGGAACGACTTGTCGTCGCGCAGCCGCACGTTGTACGGCGGCCGGTGGCGTTTGACGAGATTCTGCTCGAGGTGCAGTGCCTCGACTTCGTTCCCAGTCACGATCACCTCGAGGTCGGCGATCCGCTCCACCATCCCACCCATCGCAGGCCGCCCGTCGCCGCCCTGCCGGAAGTAGCTCCGTACGCGCGGCCGCAGCGACTTCGCCTTGCCGACGTAGAGGAGCTTGCCCGCCGCGTCACGGAACAAGTAGACGCCCGGCTTCGCCGGCAGCGCCTTCAGCTTGGGTTCGAGAGACGTGGCCACGATGGGCAGGGTAGCCTCGCCCCGGCGTGCGGAAATGGGGTCTCCTCGGGCTTGGTGCAGCCATTCTCGCGGCCGTCGCCGTCGCCTGTGGCGGGCTGGGCGAATCCTCCGAGCCGCGGGTCACGGTCGGGGTCTGGGAGTACTTCGTCCGCGATCCCGATCCAGCTGCTGCCGAGGACAAGATGGGCGACGCGACGGCGGCGGGCTTCGATGCGGTAATCACGAACATGTTCTGGGCCCCGGGACAGCGCGAACCGTCGCCCCAGGAAGTGGCGGAGCTGCGCAACGCCGCCGACGCGGCCGAAGACGCGGACATCCGCCCGCTGCTGGTCGTCCAGAACGCCGGCAGCCAAACAACGCCGCGGACGCCGGAGCTGCGGGCGCAGTTCGCCGCCTACGCGGCAGCCGTCGCTCGCCAGCTTCCGGCGTACCGCGACTTCATCATCGGGAACGAGCCGAACCTCAACCGCTTCTGGCTCCCGCAGTTCGGGCCGAACGGAGCGAACGTCGCCGCTCGCGATTACCTCGCCCTGCTCGCGGCAAGCTATGACGCGCTCAAGGCGGTGTCGGATGACATCCGGGTCATCGGCGGCGCCCTCGCACCTCGCGGCGGCGACGACCCGAACTCGCCGAGGCCGACCCACTCCCCGACCAAGTTCATCCAGGACCTCGGCCGGTACTACCGGGAGAGCGGCCGAGACGAGCCCGTGATGGATGCGTTC
>JBKPFE010000338.1:0-4709 GCA_046728705.1 Actinomycetota bacterium | reverse complement strand
CATCGCCGATCTGTCTCGCCCAGGGGCACTGACCGCAGGGCTGAACTGGTACCGCGCGAACGCCACTCCCGAGCAGGAGCTCGAGCGCACGCGGCCCTTCCCGGCCGTCAACGTCCCGGCGATGGGCATCTGGAGCAGCGGCGACAAGTACCTGGCCGAGGAGGGCCTGATCGGCTCGGGCGACCACGTCACCGGGCCCTGGCGCTACGAGCGGATCGAGCGCGCCGGCCACTGGCTGCAGCTCGACGCGCCGGATGGTGTTAACAAACTACTGCTTGACTTTCTCGCCTGATGGCCAAGCACGACACGCTCGTCTTCATCCCTGCGTGGAACGAAGAGCAGAACCTGGCGGCCGTTCTCGTGGAGCTCCGCAAGGAGATCCCGGACGCCGACATCCTCGTCGTCGACGACGGCTCCATCGACCGCACGGCCGACGTTGCCCACGAGCACGGCGCCGAGGTTCTCTCCTTCGAGGAAAACCGAGGGCTTCGCGCTGCGATCGCCGCCGGCTACGGCTACGCCGTCGAGCACGGCTACGTCTTCTGCGGCCGCGTGGACGCCGACGGCCAGCACCCGGTCGCCGAGCTCCGCCGCCTGCTCGAGGTGATTCGGTCCGGGTCTGCCGACGTCGCGGTCGGCTCGCGCTTCGCCACGCCGGGCGGCAACGGTTTCTCACGCGAGCGTTACGAATCGAGCGCTGCGCGACGCCTCGGCACCGGACTCCTCCGCAGGTCGCTCCAGATCGTCCTCGACCGGCCGTTCCACGACGCGACTAGCGGGATGTACGCCGTGAACGCGCGGGCGATGCCAATCCTCGCCCGGCCCTATACGAGCGGAGCGCCGGAAGTGGAGGCCGTGCTGCGACTTCACGAGGAGGGGCTGCGCGTCGACGAGATCCCCGTGGAGATGCGCGAGCGAGCGGGCGGCGAGTCCAAGCTCCAGGGCAAGAAGGCACTCGTCCTCGTGCTGACCGTCGCCGGGACGCTCATCACGGCGGAGTACGTGCGGCGGCGGCGCTCTTGAGCGAACGTCTCGTCGCCGTGCTCGGCTACTCGCGTCGTGGCGACACGGAGCTCCATCCCGTGTGCGCCGAGCGCGTCGCGCACGCCCAACGGCTGGCGGTCGACCGCGGCACCGTGATCCTCTCGGGGGAGGCTGAGCTGATGCGGGCCGCCTGGGCCGGGCCAGATGTCCTCCTCATCTGCGATACAGAGGCTCGATCGACCGTCGACAACGCAGCGAACGTGGCCGAGGTTGCGCGCAGGCTCGGTGCGCGGGAGCTCGTCGTCGTCACCTCGCGCTGGCATCGAGCGCGCACGACGATCCTGCTGCGGGCGGCGCTGCGCAAGAGCGGCATTCGCCTGTCGGTCGAGACCGCCGACGCAGCGCGTCCGCTGCGCCTGCGTGTACGCGAGCTCGCCTGTCTCGCCTTGCTTCCGTTCCAGCTGGCTCGCCTGATCTAGCCGTTCGTATCCTCTGACCGATGGAGTTCTCCGCGCGGGAGGAACTCGTCCTGCTGGCATTGGTGGCCGGCGTCACCGCGCTGACTGCGCTCGCGCCTGCCCTGCGCGTCCCCTACCCGATCCTCCTCGTCCTGGGCGGGCTTGCGCTTGGGTTCATCCCAGGGGTCCCGGAGGTCAGCCTGCCACCCGAGCTCGTGCTCGTGGGCGTGCTGCCACCGCTGCTCTACTCGGCTTCTTTCTTCACCAGTCTCCGCGACTTCCGAGCGAACCTGAGGCCGATTGGGCTGCTAGCGGTCGGTCTCGTCGTGGCGACGATGTTCGCGGTCGCCGCGGTCGCCCACCTCGCCACGGGGCTCAGCTGGCCGGCCTCGTTCGTGCTCGGCGCCATCGTCGCGCCGACCGACCCGATCGCCGCAACCGCGATCGCGCGCCGGTTCGGCCTTCCGCGCCGAATCGTCACGATCGTCGAGGGAGAGAGCCTAGTCAACGACGCCACTGCGCTTGTCCTCTACGGCGTCGCGGTCACAGCGGTGGTCACCGGCAGCTTCTCGCTCTGGGAGGCGAGCCTGGACTTCGTCGTCAGCGTCGTCGGCGGTATCGCCGTCGGCTTCGCGGTCGGCTGGGTCGTCGCGCTCGTCCGGATCCGGCTCGACAACATCCCGGCGGAGATCGCCATCTCCTTGCTGACCGGCTTCCTCGCCTACATCCCCGCAGAGGCACTCGGTGTCTCAGGGGTCCTCGCGGCGGTCACCGTCGGCTTCTATATGGGCTGGCGCAGCCCGGAGCTGTCGACGCCGGCGATGCGGCTCCAGACCTTCCCGGTCTGGGAGACGCTCGTCTTCCTCCTCAATGCGCTGCTGTTCACCCTCATCGGCCTCCAGCTCGGGCCAATTTTGGATGCGCTCCGAGGCGAGTCGACCGGCGACTTGATCTTCGACGCGCTCGTCGTGACGGCGACCGTGATGCTCGTCCGCATCGTCTGGGCCTTCGCCTCGGGACCGCGCCAATATCCCGCCGTCATCGGCTGGATGGGGATGCGCGGCGCCGTCTCGCTCGCCGCGGCGCTGGCGCTCCCGCTGGAAACCGACGCCGGCGCGCCGTTCCCGGGGCGCGAGTTGATCATCTTCCTCGCCTTCGCGGTCATCCTCGGCACGCTGGTGGGACAGGGCCTGACGCTCCCGAAGCTGATTCACCGACTCGACCTCGAGGAGGACCCCCTCGAGGTGAAGGAGGACACCAAGGCCCGGATCTACGCGGCCGACGCCGCTCTCCAGCGGCTGGAAGAGCTCCTCGACGAAGACTGGGTCCGGCCGGAGACGGCGGACCGCCTACGCGGTCTCTACAACTTCCGCCGCTCCCGGTTCCAGGCACGCTTCGACGGCGAGGACGATGGCTCGATCGAGCGGCAGTCGGCCGACTACCAGCGACTGCGGCGCGAGCTCCTCGAGGCGGAGCGGGCGGCAGTCGTCGGCCTTCGCCGCGACGGGCGCATCAGCGACGAGGTCATGCGACGGGTCGAGCGCGACCTCGATCTCGAGGATTCACGCCTGGAAATCTGAGCTACTCACACTTTCGTAACGAGCGTCCTGGAGTATTCCGGGCCGTACGAGAGAGAGCGACCGGATTGGAGGGGAAACATGAAGAAGGTCGTCTTGATGTCGTCGCTGCTCGCGGTCACGCTCTTGACCGTGCTCGCGGCCGGGGCCGCTTTGGCCCACGACGACAACGGCAAAGGAAAGGCGAGATTGACCGGCCTCGAGGAGACGCCGTTGACGCTCCTGACCAGCGGCCGCGGCTCGTTCCGCGCGAAGGTCAGGTCGGACGGGATCCACTACACGCTCCGCTACGAGGATCTCGAGGCTAACGCCACGGTGGCCCATATCCACTTCGGCCTGCCCGGGATCACGGGCGGCGTCATCGCGTTCCTCTGTGGCGGAGGCGGCAAACCGGCGTGCCCGGCCCGAGAGGGCGAGGTCGCCGGCGTCATCACCGGCGCCAACGTGATAGGCCCGGCCGCACAGGGCCTCGATGTGGGATCGCTGACGGAGGCCGTTCGCGCGCTCCGCAAGGGAGCCGTCTACGCAAACGTCCACTCGACGACGTACCCCGGCGGCGAGATCCGCGGACAGGTCGGCTCGAAGGGCCGCAAACACAAGAATGGCCACGACGACTAGAACGGCAATCGCAAAGGTGAGGGCAAGTAGCTGCGATCGCTAGAAAGCCGACGGGGCGGGAGGTCTTCCCGCCCCGTCGCGTTTCGGGTCCTAGCTGTTAGACGAGCGCGGCCTCGCGGCCGAGCATTTTCTCGAGCTGCTTGAGCCCTCTGGTCTCGAGCTGGCGGATCCGCTCGCGCGTCAGCCCGAGCTCACGGCCGATCTGCTCGAGGCTCTTCTGCGCTCCGCTGCCTTCACCGAGGCCGAAGCGAAGCTCGAGGACGCGCCGCTCCCGCTCGTCCAGCGAGCTGAGCGCCTTGCGAAGCCGCTCATGCTCGAAGGACGTATCGGCTACCTCGATCGGGTCCTCCGCCTCGGCGTCGGCGAACAGATCGCCGAACTCACCGTCGCCGTCGCCGATCGTCTGGTTGAGCGAGACCGAAGCCTCGACGGCTCCAAGCGCTTCCTCGACGTGCTCCAGCTTCAGCTGAGCCGCCTCGGCCAGCTCCTCGGTCGAGGGCGCCCGGCCCTCCGACGCCTCGAGCCGTTGCCGTGCCCGGCGGAGTTTCTGGCGCCGCTCCTGCACGTGCACCGGCACGCGGATCGTCGCGGACTGGTTCGCGACCGCACGCTGACAGGCCTGGCGAATCCACCAGGTCGCATAGGTCGAGAACTTGAAGCCCTTCCGCCAGTCGAACTTCTCGACCGCGCGGTTCAGGCCGATCACACCGTCCTGGATCAGGTCGAGGAGCGGAACTCCGTGTCCCTGGTAGCGCTTGGCGAGCGAGACCACGAGGCGCAGGTTGGCGTTCACCATCTGCTCCTTGGCCGCGCGGTCGCCCCGCTCGATCCGCTTGGCCAGAGCAACCTCCTGGTCGGCGGTCAACAGGTCGTACTTGCCGATGCCGTTCAGGAAGAGCTGCAGGCTGTCGGTCGTGGTCGGTGTCGAGGGTGTCAGGTCGAGGTCGGCGGCCGGCTCCTCCTCGAACTCGACGTCCGCTTCCTCCAGCGCAGAGTGGAGCGATGCGAGGGTCTCCTCGTCGAGCTCGAACTCCTGCCGGAGCGCGTCGATCTCATCCGCACGCACGAAGCC
>JBKPFE010000301.1:0-1425 GCA_046728705.1 Actinomycetota bacterium | reverse complement strand
TTCGCCTCGTGCCAATCCTCCCCAACGCCGAGGTCGACGGCGAGCGGTGGATCGAGGTCGTAGGCCCTGCACATCTCCTCGCGCACGAGCTCCTTGATCGCGGAGACCTCGGCGTCGGGCACCTCCAGCAGTAGCTCGTCGTGAACCTGGAGAACGAGCCGCGCGCCTCTCCCCTCCTCGCGGAGCCGACCGTGGATGGAGACCATCGCCTTCTTGATGATGTCCGCATTCGAGCCCTGCATGACGAAGTTGACTGCGAGCCGTTCGCCAAACGATCTCGTCTGCCGGTTCGATGCCCGCAGCTCGGGAACCGGCCGCCGCCGCCCGAGCAAGCTCGTCGAGTAGCCGTCCTCCTGTGCCGCTTCGATCGTCCGCTGGATGAAGTCCTGCACGTGGGGGAAGCGGGCGAGGTAGGCGTCGATCAGCGCCTGCGCCTCCTCGCGCGAGATCTCCAGGTTCTCCGAGAGCCCGAAGGACGAGATCCCGTAGACGATCCCGAAGTTGATCATCTTCGCGGTCGAGCGGTCGCCCGGTGTCAGAGTCGCCGGATCCTTGCCCAGCACCTCGGCGGCGGTGGCGGTGTGGATGTCCTCGCCGCGCGCGAACGCCTCGCGCAGCTTCGGCTCGCCGGAGACGTGCGCGAGGATCCGCAGCTCGATCTGGGAGTAGTCGGCCGAGAGCAGCTTGTGCCCCGGCTCGGCGACGAACGCGGAGCGGATCTCGCGACCGAGCTCGGTCCGGATCGGAATCGCCTGGAGGTTCGGATTAGTCGTCGAGAGGCGCCCGGTCGAGGCGACGGCCTGATTGATGGTCGTGTGCAGCCGGCCGTCCTCTCCGATCAGAGTCGGCAGCGGGCCGAGATACGTGTTCAGGAGCTTCGAGTACTCACGCCACTCCTCGATCACGCCAACGATCTCGTGTTCATGGCGGATCGAGCGGAGCACGCGCGTGTCCGTCGAATAGCCGGTCTTGCCCTTACGCCCAGCGGTCAGGCCCAGCGTCTCGAAGAGAACCCGCCCGACCTGCTGGGTCGAGCCGAGCATGAACTCCTCGCCGGCGAGCTCAGACGCCTTCGCCGCCAACTCCTCGACCCGTTCGGCAAGACGCGCCGTGATCTCGCCCATGCGGTAGGTGTCGATCCTGACGCCGGCCTCCTCCATCGCAGCGAGGACGGCGGTGAGCGGCAGCTCGACGTCTCGATAGAGCGGCTCAAGCTCCCGCTCGCGCAATCGCGCCAGCATCGGCTCGACGAGGCGCAACGTCGCGGCGGCGTGGCGGACGAGCGCTGCCGTGTCCTCGTCGGTCGGAGGCTCGGGGACGAGCTCGACTCCGTACTCCGCGGCGAGGTCGTCGAGCTCGTAGGTCGCCCGGCCCGGCTCGATCAAGTAGGCCGCGATCAGGGTGTCGTCGGCCGCCTCGAGGCGC
>JBKPFE010000026.1:0-2897 GCA_046728705.1 Actinomycetota bacterium | reverse complement strand
ACCGCGCACGAGCGTCCCCCGCTCCTCGAGAGCCACGAGCAGGCCAGCCCCGAACGCGTCGCCGGCGCCGATCGTGTCCACGATGTCGACGCGCGGCGCCGGGACTCGGCTCCGGGCGCGTTCCGTCATGGCGAGCGCGCCTTCGACCCCGAGCGTCACCACGACCAGCTCGGCCCCGAGGTCGAGCAGTCGCGCAGCGACCTCTTCGAGGCCCACACCCGGCATGAGCCAAGACGCGTCGGACGCGCTCAGCTTCACGATGTGTGCAGCCCGACAGCAGCGTTCGAACCGTGCCCGGTACGCGCCTTGCTCTGTGATCGCCGCAGCGCGGACGTTCGGATCGATCACGACGATCCGCTGGTGAGACTCGCGCTCGACGAGAGCCTCGAGCGCGGAGGCCGACGGGTCGATGGCGAGGGCGAGCGATCCCACGCACAGAGCACGAACTTCCGCCTCGAGTGTCGGCAGCGACGCGTAGGAGGCCGTGGTTCCGCGGAGATAGAAGCTGTAGTCCGCCTCACCGGCCGCCGACCGGTGCGCGATTGCCAGGGCGCTGGGCTCCGACCCACGGCTCGTGTGGTGGAGGCTGACCCCGCTCTCGACCAAGACCCTCGTGAGCATGCTCCCGAAGCGGTCCTGAGAGAGGCGGCCCAGGAAACCGACTGAAGCACCGAGACGGCCCAAGGCCCGGGCCGTGTTGTACGGGCCTCCTCCCGGGAACGGCAGGATCGCCCCGTTGGTGACCACGAGGTCGACCAGCGCCTCGCCCGCCACCAGGATCATCGGCGGTGACACTTCAATGAGGGACCGGGTCTCGGTTGAACGAGAGGACTGACAACGTTATCATCGCTCGCGGCCGGAAGAACATACAAGGTTTCTGTGGACCGAGGAGGTGCAGGATGCAAGTCAGGTCACTTGTAGGGTCGGCTCGGCACCGACTCGGCAACGAGAAACGAGCTCTCGCGATGCTGACCGCCGCAGTGGCATTCATGGGCGCCGTCGGCGTGGGCTGCGGGGGCGACGACGGTGGAGAGTCGAAGAAGGAGCTCACGGTCGCGATCGTCAACAACCCGCAGATGGAGGACATCGCCAAGCTGACGCCGTCACTCTTCACGGAGGAGACTGGCATCAAGGTCAAGTACACGATCCCCGAAGAGGGCAAGCTGCGCGAGGTCATCACGCGCGATCTCAGCGGTGGCGGCGGGCAGTTCGACGTCGTCATGCTCGGCCCGTACGAGGCGCCGCAGTTCGGCACCAACGGCTGGCTCAAGGACCTCACCGAGTACGCAAAGGACGACGAGTCGTACAGAGTGGACGATTTGATCCCGGCCGTGAAGAACGCTCTCTCGGCAAACGGCAAGCAATACGCCTCGCCCTTCTACGCCGAGTCTTCGTTCGTCATGTACCGCAAGGACGTCCTGAAGGCGAAGGGCGTCACGATGCCCGCGAGGCCGACGTGGGATCAGATCGCCGCGATCGCGCGCAGGATCGACTCCCCGCAGATGGCCGGCATTTGCCTCCGCGGAAAGCCCGGGTGGGGAGATCTCGGGGCGTCGTTCACGACCGTCCTGAACACGTTCGGCGGCACGTGGTGGTCGTCGACGCCGGACGGCAAGGTCGACGAGTCACAGGTCGACCAGCCGGAGTTCAAGGAGGCGCTCAAGTTCTACGTCGACCTCGTGCGGGACGCGGGCGAATCGGACGCGGCGAACGCGAGCTACAACGAATGCCTGACGCAGTACCAGGACGGCAAGGTCGCCATGTGGTACGACGCGACCGTCGCCGCCGGCTCGCTCGAGGCCGACGACAGCCCGGTCAAGGGCAAGAACGGGTACGCGCTCGCCCCGGTGAGGAAGACGAGGGCCTCGGGCTGGTTGTGGACGTGGGCGCTTGCGATTCCGCAGAACTCATCCGATCCGGACACGTCCTGGAAGTACATCTCCTGGGCGACCGGGCCTGACTACATCAAGACCGCCGGGACCAAGGTCTCGGGCGGCTGGGCGGCGATTCCGCCGGGCACGCGCCTCTCGACCTATCAGATCCCGGAGTACCAACAGGCCGCGATGGCGTTCGCCCAGCAGACTCTGGACGCGATGAAGGCTGCACCGATCAACAATCCAGGCACGACGAAGCGTCCTGGCCTGCCAGGCGTGCAGTACGTCGGCATTCCCCAGTTCCAGGACGTCGGTAACCGCTGCACGCAGCAATTCTCGTCGGCGATCTCCGGACAGACGTCGGTCGACGCGGCAATCCAGGCCTGTCACCGGATCGCGTCGGGAATCACGTAAGCCAGGCGGTGAGCAGCGCCGACGCCACGGCTGGGAGCTTCCCCGCTCGTCACCTCTCCCAGCCCTGGCGTCGGCGCCTGCCCCTTCTGCCGGCGCTGCTGTTCACGATCGTCGTCACGCAGGTCCCGTTCGCGCTCAACATCTACTACAGCCTGACGGACTGGACGGTCAATCCGCCGAGCCCGCGGACGTTCGTCGGCCTCGACAACTACAGAGATCTCGCCCGCGACGAGTTCTTCCGCGAGGCGGCGGTCACGAGCATCGTCATGACCGTCTCGGCCGTCCTCGTCTCGCTCGCGCTAGGCACCCTGCTCGCCGTGCTCCTCGACCGCAAGTTCCTCGGTCAGGGCATCGTCCGCACCCTGCTGATCACGCCGTTCCTGATCATGCCGGTCGTCGCGGGGCTGATCTGGAAGAACCAGATGTTCAGCGAGCTCTTCGGCGTGGTCAACTGGGTGCTCGCGCGCCTCTCGCTCGAGCCCATCGAGTTCGTCTCGAACCATCCGACGTTCTCGATCGTGACCGTGCTGGTCTGGCAATGGACACCGTTCATGATGCTGATCGTCCTGGCCGGCCTGCAGAGCCAGTCTCAGGACGTGATCGAGGCGG
>JBKPFE010000373.1:0-3352 GCA_046728705.1 Actinomycetota bacterium | reverse complement strand
CGACTGCTCGGCGCGCTCGATCGCCTGAGTCAGGATCCGCTTGACGGCGGCGGAGAGCTCGTCCTCCTCCTCGTCCGTCATGTTCGCGTTCTCGCGCAGCCAGGAGCGGAAGCGCTCGATCGGATCGCGCTTCGCCCACTCCTCGAACAGCTCCTTCGGTACATAGAACGCGTCGTCGTGGACGGCATGCCCCTCCATACGCAGGGTCATCGACTCGATCAGGGTCGGGCCGCCGCCTTCGCGGGCCTTCTCGATCGCCCGCTTCGTCTCGCGGTAGACGGCGAGCACGTCGGTGCCGTCGACGACAACGCCGTCGAACCCGTAAGCCTGCGCTCGGTCGGCGAGCGTCTCGCAGGCGTACTCGAGGTGGGTCGGGGTCGAGTAGGCCCACTGGTTGTTGTCGCAGATGAACACGACCGGAAGGCGGCGCACGCCGGCGAGGTTCATGCCCTCGTGGGTATCGCCCCGCGCCGAGGCGCCCTCGCCGTACCAGGCGACGGCGACGCGCCTTTCGTTGCGAATCCGGAAGGCGAGCGCGGCGCCGACGGCGACCGGCAGCATCGCAGGGAGATGGCTGACCATTGCGATCAGGCCCAGCTGGGCTTCGGCCATGTGCACGTTCCCGTCACGCCCGCGCGTGGGCCCGTCCTCGCGGCCCATGTACTGCGCGAAGATCCGCCAGGGCTCGACCCCCCGCGTGACGTGGACGCCCATGTCGCGGTGGAGCGGCGTGCCGATGTCCTCCGGGCCCATCGCGGTGGCAACGCCGACAGACGAGGCCTCGTTGCCGCGGCCCGTGTAGAACGAGCCGGGGATCTTGCCCTGCTTGTAGAGGATGTGGCCGCGCTCCTCGATCCCGCGCGTGATCAGCATGTTCCGGTAGATCCCGAACAGGTCCTCGCGGTCGAGACCCGCCTCGCGGATCTCGTGCAGCGAGCCGACCGGCTCGGCTTCGCGGGCGATCGCCATTGGGCGGAAACTCTAACGATCGCGGTAGAGGGCTAGAGTCGGGCCGTGACCTTCGAGTACGACCGCTTTCTCGTCGACCAGGTGATCCGCCCTGTGGCCAACCTCTACCGCGTCACGCCGCTCGCCGTCGGGGAGACTCCGGCCGGACCGCCGATTGCGTATGTCCGACAGAAGAAACTCGCGATCAAGGAGGACATCCGGTTCTACGCGGACGAGAACGAGACTCAGGAGCTGTTCAGGGTCAAGGCTCGCTCGATGCTCGACATGGGAGGGTCTCGCTACGACATCTTCGTCGACGAGGAGCGGATCGGGATGATCTGGCACAAGTTCCGCGAGTCGCTGCTTCGGTCGACCTGGCACATCGGCGGGCCGGACGAGCAGGAGGTGGCGCTCGCCCGGGAGAGCTCCACGGCGGTGGGCATCGCCCGTCGGGCGATCGACTTCGTCCCCTACGTCGGCGAGTTCGTCCCGATCCCCTACAACTTCGAGATCGTGATCGACGGGGACGTGGTCGGCAATATGAACCGGAGATTCCTGAAGGTGCGGGACCAGTACGTCCTCGACCTGTCCGGCGATCGTGAACGCAGGATCGACCGCCGCATCGCCGTCGCGCTCGCCGTCGGCCTCGACGCACTGCAGAACCGGTAGGCGCTAGCCACGCCCCATTCCCCCAGCACTGCTAACAGGGAGGCGATGAACGGATCCGACGTCATGGAGGTGCTCGATCGCCTGCAGTCCGCTGGCGTGCGCTTCTGGGTGGACGGCGGCTGGGGCGTGGACGCGCTCCTTCTTGAGCAGACACGCGAGCACGAGGACCTCGATCTGGTCGTCGAGCGCGAGGGATGCGAGCGCGCCGCCACGGTTCTGAGGGAATTGGGGTTCGCTCACGATGCCGAAGAGCAACCGGGGCTTCCGGCGCGCTTCGTGCTGAGAGACCCGCGGGGCCGCCGCGTCGACCTCCATCCAGTCGTCTTCGGGGCGGATGGAAACGCGTGGCAACCGCTGCCCGGGGAAGCGTGGGGCGCATATCCCCACGACGGTCTTCAAGCCACCGGTGAGATCAAGGGTCGAACGGTCCCGTGCATCACCGCCGAGCTGCAGCTTCGCCATCACCTGTGCTACGCCTGGGACGAGAATGACCGTCACGACATGGTGCTTCTGGCCGACCGCTTCGGCGTGGCCCTTCCTCCCCAGTAGATTCTCGACATGGGCAAGGCAGGCGACTGGCTGAAGGAGGAGCGGCGGAAGACGCTCGGCGACTGGGTTGCCGTCTGTCTCTCGTGCGGCTACGCGCAGCGCTATTTCGAGGAGTGGGAGGCGGAGCTGCCGGCGGCCTGTCCGCAGTGCCAGGGCGAGATGCGCTGGCGCTGCCCGTCCTGCAACAGCCGCTTCACGTCTGCCTTCGCGGTCGAGTGCGAAGCGTGCGGCGGCGAGCTCCGCCCGCCGGAGCTCTTCGGCACCCAGATCCGCCAGTCCGGCGGCTAGCTCTTCTTGATCTCCGAGAAGCGGATCACCGTGACGGTGTCCTCCGCACCGACCGGGCGGTTGTAGAGCTGGCCGAGCCAATTCGCCATCTCGTCAGGCCGGCGCATCTCCGGGTTGTCGTGCTCGATCTCACGCGGCGAGACATCTGCGAGCTGCTTGACCTCGACCTTGTCGATCACCGCGTCGAACACCTTCTCCCGAGGCCCGAAGCGCGAGCCGACGAGGACCTGGACGACCATGCCTTTCTTGTACTTGGCGGACTTGTCCCCGAGCCTGATCGTCGCCGTCTTCCGACGGCTCCGCAGCTGGTCGGCGACCATGGGTGAATAGAAGTTCAGCGCGTACATCCCTTGCGTTCCTGGTGCCAGACCTCAGTCTGGCACCACGTGCGATTGCGGCCACCGAGGACGGCAGATCATACGATGTCGGCCTCGAGCGTTGCCAGCGCCTGTCGCGCCATGTCGCGCTCTCCGCCGTAGGCGAGCAGTCGAGGCGCCTCGTCGAGCGGCAGCCAGCGGGCCTCGGCGACCTCGTGCCGGAACGCACGAGGCACGTCGTCGATGCGACCACGTCGGTAGCGCACGAGATAGAAGCTCACGACCTTGAAGATCCGTGCGCCGCCGCGGGTATAGACGTACTTGACGTCGCCGAGCTTGCCCAGCGAGGTTCCCTCGAGCCCGGTCTCCTCCGTCACTTCGCGCAGCGCTGTCGCCTCGGCCGACTCACCGCGGCCGATGTTGCCCTTGGGCAGCGCCCAGGTTCCCTCGGGTTTCCCCCCGGGACGGATCGCGGCGAGCCACAAGCGTCCACGCAGCCGGCGGACGAGAACTGCGCCTGCCGAAAACTCCCGGGGCACGCGAGGGTTTGTAACAAACCTCGACGGTTTGAGTTGCGTTGG
>JBKPFE010000341.1:0-3838 GCA_046728705.1 Actinomycetota bacterium | reverse complement strand
TCAATGCGCCCGATGGCATCGATTCCAGTGAGCTCGTCCAGACGCTCCGCGACCGCCATGGGATCGTGCTCGCGCCGGGCCAGGGGCCGCTCAAGGGCAAGGTCTTCCGCATCGGTCACATCGGCTACTACGACGTGTTCGACATCACGACCGCTCTCGCCGGTGTCGAGCTCGTGCTCGCGGAGCTCGGTGCCGACATCGAGCGCGGGGTGGCCGTGACAGCAGCGCTCGAGGCCTTCGAGCACACCCGCGTGTGACCAAGCCCTGGACGCCGGCGGCTCCCGCCGGGCGGAGCCCGGCTCCGCCGCCGCCTGACACCAGCTGCGTGACTCTAGGACGCGTAGCGTGGGCCCGTGCTGGAGGCATTGTGCCCTCCGGCCTCGTACCGCCAGCGGCGCCACAGGACTCCGTCAAATGACCGACCGCCCTCGCGTCCTCATCCGCGAGCCGATCGCCGAGGCCGGGGTTCAGCTCCTGCAAGAGCGCTTCGAGGTCGACGTGGACGGAGAGGCACCGCTCGAGGAACGGATCGCCGACTACGACGCGATCGTGATCCGCTCCGGGACGCAGCTGACCGCCGAGCTGATCGACAGGGCGGAGCGCCTGAAGGTGATCGGCCGCGCCGGCGTCGGTGTCGACAACGTCGACATGGACGCGGCGACACGCCGCGGAATCGTGGTCGCGAATGCGCCCGAGTCGACCGTCGTCTCGGCCGCCGAGCACGCGATCGGCCTGCTTGTCGCGCTTGCGCGCCATATCCCGCAGGCCCACGCCGCTTTGAAGCAAGGCCGTTGGGAGCGCTCGACGCACGGCGGGATCGAGCTCGAGGGCAAGACGCTCGGCGTGCTCGGCTTCGGACGGATCGGCCAGCAAGTCGCCCGGCGCGCGATCGGCCTCGGCATGCGCGTCGTCGCGTTCGACCCGTTTGTGAGCAAAGAGCGGTTCCGGGAGCTGGGCGCCGAGCGAGCGGAGAGGGCCGACGACGTGCTCGCCGCGGCCGAGTTCCTGACGCTGCACCTGCCGCTGACCCCGGAGACGACCGGGATGCTCGACGCGAAGGCGATCGCGCAGATGCCAGACGGCGCGCGGCTCGTCAACGCGGCCCGCGGTGAGCTGGTGGACGAGCAGGCGCTGCTCGCTGCGCTGCAGTCGGGCAAGCTCGCGGGAGCTGCGCTCGACGTCTTCTCCGCCGAGCCTTACACCGGCCCGTTGTTGGAGCTCGACAACGTCGTCGCCACTCCCCACCTGGCCGCGTCGACCGAGGAGGCGCAGGACCGCGCAGGCGTGATCGTCGCCGAGCAGGTGGCAGCCGCTTTGGCCGGCGAGCTCGTTACGAACGCCGTCAACATCCCTGCGATCCGGCCCGAGGATCTCGAGGTACTCGGGGCCTTCCTCCCGCTCGCGGCAAAGCTCGGCCGGCTGGCGATGGAGCTCGCGGTCGGTCGCGCCGACCGCATCGAGCTGACGTACTTCGGGAACTTGTCCGAGTACGACACGCGCCTGCTGACCGCGGCCGCGTTGAACGGCGCTTTTCAGGGGCGTTTCGACCAGCCCGTGAACTACGTCAACGCGCCGTTGCTGGCGGAGGAGCGCGGCATCGAGGTCGTGGAGCAGCGGCGACGCTCGTCCCGCGACTTCACGAACCTCGTCCGTGTCGCCGTCGTCGCCGACGGGGCCGAGCTGCAGGTCTCCGGGACGACGATCGGCCGTGAGAACCGGATCTGGCTCGTCGGCGCGCTCGGTTTCGAGCTCGAGATGGAGCTCGCGCCGTTGCTCGTCTTCTTCCGCTACGACGACGTGCCGGGTGTGATCGGCCGGGTCGGAACCCTGTTCGGGGACGCCGGCGTCAACATCGCGAACATGGCCGTCTCCCGGACACGGCGCGGAGGGAAAGCGCTGATGGCACTCTCGATCGACAGCGAAGCGCCACGGGAGCTGGTTGACCGCATGCGCGCAGAGGGATTCGACGACGCCTGGTTCATCAATTTGGGGTGATGGGGACAGGATTAATCCTGTCCCCATGAACAATCCAAAAAGAGGCGAAGGTTGGGTTGTCGCCCAGCTCGTCCTGTTCGTGCTGATTGGAGCGGCGTGGTTCGTCGGGCCCGGAGTGACTCGCCTCGGTTTCTTGGTCGCTGCCTTGGGCTTGGGGCTTGGCGTCTGGGCCGGCTGGACGATGGGACCCTCACTCTCTGCGTTCCCAAGACCGCCTCGTCATGCCGAGCTCGTCGACCGCGGCCCGTACCGCTACCTCCGCCATCCGATCTACGTCGGCGGCGTCCTCTTCTTCGCCGGGCTCTCGCTTGTCTTCTCGGTCTGGGGGCTCGTGCTCACCGCCGTGCTCGCGGCGTTCTGGATCGCGAAGGCTCGGCTGGAGGAGCGCCACCTGGTCGCCCGCTTCCCGGAGTACGCGGACTACCGGCGCAAGACGCTCTTCTAATACCGTTGGCGGTCATGCGGCAGCGTGCGTGGCCGGAGGCCGTCGAACGGGTGGCCGCGTTCCTGCGGGAGCGGGGCGTGGAGGCGCGGATCGAGGAGTTCGATGCCGGCACACCCACCGCCGAGGACGCCGCTCGGGCGGTCGGTTGCAAGCTCAACCAGATCGTCAAGTCGCTGGTCTTCGACTGCGACGGCAAGCCGTTCGTCGTGCTCGTTCCAGGCGACCGGAGAGCCGACACCCGTAAGGTCGCGCGCGCGGTGGGATGCCGGCGGGCGAAGGTCGCCGGCCCCGACGAAGTGCAGAGGGTGACTGGGTTCGCACCGGGCTCGGTCGCGCCCTTCCCGCTGCCGAAGGTCGAGCGGGTTCTGGTCGATCATCAGGTACTAGTCCACGAGCGCGTCTGGATCGGCGCCGGGTCGCCGAGGCACATGGCGACTCTCGCTCCGGCCGATCTGGTGCGTCTGGCAAAGGCGGAGCCCATGGACGCCGTCATAGCGGCCGCATAACATCACTCTGGAAGGAGCTGCTGGGCATGCGCGAGACCGAGAAGATCTGGATGAACGGCGAGTTCGTCGACTGGGCGGACGCCAAGATCCACGTCGGCGCCCATGGACTGCACTACGGCACCGGCGTCTTCGAGGGGATCCGCTGCTACGAGACGCCCCGCGGCCCGGCCGTTTTCCGGCTGACCGACCACCTCAAGCGGCTCGACTCCTCGGCGCGCCTACTCCAGATGGAGCTTCCGTACACGGTCGACGAGCTGCGCGAGGTCTCGTTGGAGCTGATCGGGATCAACGGTCTGCCCGAGTGCTACCTACGCCCGATCGCGTTCTTCGGCTACGGCGAGCTTGGGGTGGCGACCGCCGGCAATCCCGTCGACGTCGTCGTCATGAGCTGGCCGTGGGGCACCTACCTGGGCGAGGAGGGCCTGAAGAACGGCATCCGCGCGAAGATCTCCAGCTGGAAACGCGTGGGCCCGAACACGATTCCCCACGCCGCCCCGGCGACCGGGAGCTACCGGCACTCGCTGCTCGCCGTCCACGAGGCGAATCGGGCCGGCTCCGACGAGGCGATCTTGCTTACCGACGAGGGCTTCGTCGCCGACGGCTCGGGCGAGAACGTCTTCATCGTCAAGGACGGGACGCTCATGACGCCGCCGCTCTCGACCTCGATCCTCCCCGGGATCACTCGGGCGGCGCTGATCGAGATCGCCCAGGACCTCGGCTACACGGTCGAGGAACGCAACCTGATCCGCACGGATCTCTACCTCGCGGACGAGATCTTCATGACCGGCACGGCCGCCGAAGTGACCCCGATCCGATCCGTGGACGACCAGACGATCGGCCCGCCGGGAGAGGTCACGCTCAAGCTCCAGCAGACCTATCTCGAGACGGTACG
>JBKPFE010000385.1:0-2271 GCA_046728705.1 Actinomycetota bacterium | reverse complement strand
CGTCGCGTGGATGAAGAGCACGGGCTGCGTGATCTCGGCGCTCAGGTCGGTGAGGCCCCGTGGCGGCAGGTCGCTGGCGAAGACCGCGGTCCCGGCGGTGACGATTGCGAAGACTGGGGTGGCCACGATCTTGTCCGTTCCAGAGAGGTGGACCGCCTCGCGCACCGATCGCATGCCTGCGCCCTCGGACACCACGGCATTGAGCTCGTCCGTCTCGGCCGCTGTCTGAAGAAGGACCTCGCCGCCGACGGAGAGACCCAGGGCGCCGATGCGATCGCCGTCGACGTCAGGTCGAGCCTGAAGGAACGCGATCGCAGCCTTCACGTCGCGGTTGCCGGCCCACCCGAGAGTGTTCGGGTCGCCTTCGCTCTCGCCCTCGCCGCGCCGGTCGAAGAGCAGGACGCCGTAGCCGTGGCCGGCAAGCAGCCTTGCCGGCTTCTGTGGCCCCTTGCGGCCGGGAAACGAGATGACGGCCGCGCCGTTCTTCGACGGCACGTACCAGCCCTGGAGCTGCAGGCCGTCGCTGGTCGTGAATGACACCTCTTCGAACGTCGCGCCGAGCTGTGGGGTCGGTACGTATGCGCGTGCGGCGTGGGTGAGGACGTACGACTCCGCGAATGGGTAGAGGACGACGTACAGGCCGATGAGGAAGGCGAGCGTCAGGGCGGCACGCCTGACGTAGCGCCAAATCGGGCGCCCACCCTTGCGCGAGCGCCAGAGCGTGAAGACGCCGACGCCGACGAGGAGCAGGCCGGCTAGGATGGCGAGGAGCCCGGTGTAGTCGTCGCCGGAAGGGCCGTTCTCGCGGGTGTAGTAGCCGGCCTCGCCGGCGCCCATCACGACCATGAAGAGCCCGACGAAGATCGCCAGCGTCCCGCGGAGCCCCGGGCGAAGGCGCGGGTAGGCCCAGGCGAAAGAGACGAAGAACGCAGTCTGGATCAGGCCGCCGACGAGGTGGTCGCCGGCCGACGTGCCCGGCTGGGGCTGGAGGAAGTTGTCGTCGACGACGTGGAGCGCGCCGATGCCGAGCGCGATTCGTGCCAGCCCCGTTTCGGTGAGAAGGGCTGCCGCGACGCGCGTCGCGGCATCCCTTCTGGATTCGGCGGACGGATGAGCGACCGTCGACACCGGACCCTTTAAGCTGTCCGTGTCGGCAGGGCCGGCGCCTCGACCGGCTCGAGCTTCTCGCCGTGCTCGAAGTGCGGCAGCCACTCGAGCCACTTGGGCAGGTACCAGTTCCAGTCGCCGAGCAGCTTCATGGACGCCGGCAGCAGGATTGCGCGGACGATGGTCGCGTCGATCAGGATCGCCGACGCGAGCCCGACGCCGAACTGCTTGAACAGCATCGCCTGGAGCGTGCCGAAGATGGCGAACACGCCGACCATCACGATCGCAGCGCTCGTTACCACACCGGCGGTCGTCTTGATCCCGTGCGTGATGGCTCCCTCCGTGCTCATACCGTTGTCGTAGCCCTCCCGGATCCGGCTGAGGATGAAGACGTGGTAGTCCATCGACAGGCCGAAGAGGATCACGAACAGCAGAATCGGCAGGAATGGGTCGATCCCGCCGGTGAACTCGAAGCCGAGGATCCCCTTGCCCCAGCCGTGCTGGAAGACGAGGACGAGGATCCCGTAGGCCGCCCCCACCGAGAGGAGGTTGAGGAGGACCGATTTGGCCGCGATCACGATCGACCGGAACGACACGAGCATCAGCACGAAGGCGAAGAGCAACACGAAGCCGAAGACGAGCGGCGCGTTCGCCTTTAGCTGCTCGCTGTAGTCCTCGGACTGCGCCGTCAACCCCGTGACGCCGACTTCTGCGTTCTCGAGCGTGCCAATGGTCGGCGGGATGATCTCGTCACGGAGCGCCGTCAGCGCCTGGTTCGAGGTCGAGTCGACGCCGTCGCCCTCGATCGGGATCGAGATGTTCGCGACCGTCTTCGCGGCGTTGACATCGACGTCGATCGGCTCGTTCATGACGCCGCTGTCGATCGCGCGCCACTTGAGCTGACCGATTGCCTCCTGAACCGCGGGCGCTTCGACGTTCGGCGCCTTCACGACGACGTTTGCGCCGATCTCAGTGCCGGGAAACGCCACCTTGAGGCGGTTGTAGGTCGTCAGCAGGTTCTGAGGATAGGTGTCGATCGTGGGCGTTGCCGGTTTCAGCTGGTAGGCGGGAATCGCGAGCGCAATCAGCAGCCCGCCGGCCAGGAGCACCGAGAGAACCGGTCTCCGGAGAACCCGGTTGATGATCGCCCCCCAGATCCGGCCC
>JBKPFE010000337.1:0-2517 GCA_046728705.1 Actinomycetota bacterium | reverse complement strand
GCGATGGGCCACACGATGGATGCCGCCCTGTTGGCCACCGTGCTGGTCGGGGGTCTACGCAACGCCCGCCGGCGGGGGGTTGAGCTGGCGGAGCAGGCGCGGCTGGCGAATGATGCGCTGGCCGAGCAGGCGGGTGACGGCCAGTTCGTTACCGGCCTGCTCGTGCGGATTGACCTGGCCAGTGCGAAAGCGGGCATCGTCAACGCCGGCCATCCCCCCCCGCTCCGGCTGCGGGCCGGGCAAGTCGAGCACGTTCGTTTGGAGGCTGACCGCCCGTTCGGCGTGCAGCGCGGACGCGGCTACCGGGCGCAAGCGCTGCAACTGGAAGTGGGCGACCGGCTCATGTTCGTCACCGACGGCATGCTGGAGCGGGACGCCGCGCGCATGAACATCGCCGCCATCCTGACCGCAAGCATGAGCATGCACGCCCGCGAGGCGGTGCAGCACCTCACCCAGGAGGCCCTCCAGGCAAGCGGCGGTCAGCTACGCGACGACGCCACGGCGCTGTGTCTCGATTGGCATGGCGGCCCGCCCCGCGACCGCGACGCCACTTCGGGAGCAAATCGCGAAGGGCGACTCGATCAAGCGGCGTCGGCCTGAGCGCGCAGGAAGCGGGCGGGCGCGCGGCGGCGACGACGAGAGTGCCGAAGGTCAGCGTTCACGGCCGGCGCTTGACCCGCCCTTGGGCTCGCTCGTATCACGGCCAGGTGCCTCCGTTCGCGGCTCCGGCTCCTCCGCTACGCGCTCGGCCGCATAGCGCTCTTCGTACGCACGCGCCCGCTCTGCCCCCTCACGCTCGCGCTCATCAGAGCGCTCTACCTGCTCGCGCCTTTGCTCCGCCTGCTTACGGTCGCGCTCACGCCCCGCTCTGTACTGGTGGTAGCTGTCCGGGTCTTTGGATCGCCACCGCTTCCGGACGTGGCTGCCGATGTTCCGGAGCTTGTCCCATACACCCATTTCCGCTCCTCAGATGAAACCCGCGGTCAAGATACAGCAGCAGCGGCGCTCGGCCCACGCCGTGGCGCGGGTCGCCCGATGGCGATGTCCCCCGGAACGGGCGACGTGGCGCGCGGCGAGGCGATCGCCGCCGGGCTCGTCGTCGACGGTGTCCCCGAGTCGATCGCGCTCGGCCTGACGGTTGCGGAAGGCGAGGTGGCGCTCGCGCTTCTCGCTGGGATCCTCGTCGGCAATACCGTCGAGGGGTACGGCGCAGCTCAGCCGATGATTGCCGAGGTGAGCCGCCTCGTCGCGACGGTGACCGTGCTCGGCTTCGTCGGCGGCTACCTCCTCAGCTGATCTTTGGTCAGGCAACCGGTCGATACACTCGCTTCCGTGGTCCTAGCCGCATCCACGGTCGCGGTCGTTGCGATCGTCGTCGCCGTCATCGTCGTGATTGGCGGGCTCGTCTACGTCGTGCGCAGCGCCGGACGCGGCCGAACCGGTCCGCGAGGGCCGGCCGGCCCGCCGGGGCCGCCTGCTCCCTAGAAAAGGGGTCAGCGCCTACGGGGAACTGACGACCTACGGGGACCTGACGACCTCCTGCGTCACGAGGCGCTACCTCCCGTAGCGCCGCCGGCCCTGGATCAGCGCGTGGTTGAGCATCGCTTCCTCATCGTCCTCGCGCGCGACTACCACGACCTTGTTCCAGACGCCCGGATAGACGACCCGCTCGCTGTAGATCTCGGTTCGGAAGCGTTCCTTGTAGACGTCGGGAAGTGGGTCGCCGGCGCCGTACATCCGCCGGCCGCCGTCGCTCCCACGGATGACTGCGACGAGCTCGCGTGTCTCCTCGTAGTCGTCAGCGGCGGCGAACTCGGCGAGCGGCTGCTGCGGCGATCCACTGCTCCGGAAGGCGACGACGTACTTTCGGTCGCGCCCCCACTTGTTTTTGCGAAGCGTCTCGCCAAGCCCGATGTGAACCGCGCCTTCGGCGCGCGTCGTACCGATGAAGACGCGGTAGCTGAAGTAGCGCTCGCGCTCTTCCGGCCACTGATACGACTCTCCCTCCCGCTCTCGCACGAGGCTCCAATCCCCTGGGAGGTCCGCCATCCGCCGGCGGGCGGAAGCGGCCGCTTTGCGAGCTGGACGATCGCCGGCGACAGGCTTGACGATTGGATTGTGGAAGCCCGCCCGCGCGAGCTCAATCAGAAGTGGGCCAAGCTCCCGATCCGGAACGTGCTGCAGAGTGACGGAGAAGGGGCACATTCGGGACTCCTACGTTGGTAGGGGAGAAAACGTATCGACGTAAAGCTACGTTGTCAAGAAGTCTGCTACACTCCAGGTGCGCCAGAAAACCCAGAGGGAAGCCGTCGAGGCTCCGAACCCGCTCTTCGACTGTAAGTCGGGCCTGAGTGCATCAGGAGGACTCAACCGAGTTCTCCGCCCTGAACGAAGAGAGAGTTAGGAGCACCACATGCATGCCACCATCAGACGGTACGAGGGAATCGACCAGCGTCGCACCGACGAGCTCGTCAAGAACGTCGGCGAGAAGCTGCTGCCCCGCCTGAGCGAGATGCC
>JBKPFE010000237.1:0-5397 GCA_046728705.1 Actinomycetota bacterium | reverse complement strand
TCCACGTCCAGGAACGCTGCCCCCGGAATGTGGCCTTCGAGGTAGAGCTCCCGTCCCTTGGCCGGATTCCCGAGCTCCCAGCGGCAGTCAACGAACTGGTAGCGCACCCGCGCGATTGTGACGGCCCGGCCTTCGGCGGCGTACCACGAGCATGAAGATCATCAAGATCACGATTGCCGCACTGCTCGTGCTCGCCGCCGCGGCGCTGGCGGGCATCGGGCGACCCGAGGCTGCCGGCGGTGCGAGCGAGAACACGCGCGAAGGCATCACCGTTACGGGCACCGGCGAGGTCCGTAGCGCGCCGAACCGCGCCGATCTCAGCTTCAGCATTCACTCCGAGGCGACGACGGCGGCCGCCGCGCTGGCTGCCAATTCGGCCGAGCTGCGTCGCCTGATCGCCGCGCTCAAGGGTGCCGGCGTCGAGTCGAGCAGCCTCCGGACCGAGCACCTCGGAGTCTCTCCGCGCTACGACGACGGCAAGGTCGGAACCAACGGATACTCCGCCGACGCCTACCTGACCGTCACCGACCAAGGTCTCGAGCGCGCCGGCCGCCTCATCGACGTCGGCGTGTCAGCCGGCGCCGATTCCGTGTCTGGCCCGGCCCTTTCGATCGAGGATCGCGACTCCCAGTACCGGCAGGCGCTGAAGCTCGCCGTCGACGACGCCCGAGCGAAGGCGGAGACACTCGCGGCGGCAGTCGGCGTCTCGCTCGGCCAGGTCACGGCGATGGTGGAGGGCGCTCACTACGGCGGCCCGGTCCTGGCCATGGAAGAACGCGCGGCGCTGGACGCGAAGCCGCCGATCGAGCCGGGAACCGAAGAAGTCACGGCAGTGGTGACCGTGGCGTTCGAAATCAGCTAGCTGCGTGTCTCGGCCGGGGGCGGAACGCCGCGTCGCCTGTGGCGACAGGTGCTTCCTGCTCCGGCTCGGTCCAGTTGTCGGCGGCCGGCAGGCGCAGACGGCGCCACGCGTACGACACGCCGAAGAAGGCCGCGGCGGCGTAGCAGTATCCGATCACCAGGTCGACCACGTAGTGATTGCCCGTGTAGACGGCCGCGAACGATTGCAAGGCTGGGTAGACGACCGCCACGCAGACAACCGGGACACGCCATCGCGTCCGCCAGAACAGGGCAGCGACGAACAGGAAGACCAGGAAGGCATAGCCGGCGTGTAACGACGGGATGGCGGCGTCGGGGTTCCCACGTGCCAGTTCGTACGGCGCCCATCCGGTCGAGGTCGTGGTTGGGTGACCGCCGATCTTCACCACAGAGAGATGGCCCTTTTCAGCGGCGTGCCAGGGCGGCGCAGCGGGATACAGCAGAAACGTCAGCGCAGCGGCGAACGAAAGAACCAGCATCGTCGTCGCAAACCGGAAGTAAAGTGCCCGCCGACGCATCCAGAGCACCAGCGCTAGGGTCAACGGGACAAACTGGTGAATTCGCGAGACACCGAGAAGCAGCCGGTCGTGCCAGCGCTCGTGTCCGACCCAGAACCACTCTTGCAGGACACTCGCAGGGACGCTGCCGCCGAAGAGCCACCGCTCGAGATCGAGGTGGGGGGTGAAGTACGCGTCCGGGCGCGCGACGTGCGCCAGGCCACGGAGCTCGGCGTAGACGACGATGAGCGTGACGAAGGGCAGGAAGTCGAGCAGATAGCGCCTCCCGCGGCGAATGGCCAGAGCCGGGACGAACAGCAACACCGCATAGCGATCCGGCGACAGGGTGAGGTCGAAGACGCCCATCGCCAGGACGAGGATGAGCAGGGGCAGTCCGGCCGCCAGCGCAATCGTCTTCGCGTTCAGGTCAGCGCGCGCTGGGCCCCAGCGCTCGCCGCGGTCGTCGCGGCGCTCCTCGCGCTTGCGACCCGAGTCGCCTTCTGGGGCACGCCGCTTACGGCGGACGAGGGAGGCTATGCCCAGATCGCGCGGCTGTGGGACAGCGGGGTCGCGCTCTACGGCGGCGCCTGGGTCGACCGGCCGCAAGGCTTGCTGCTCGTCTATCGCGGCCTCCTGGAGCTCGGAGGCGGCTCGACGGAATCGCTGAGGATCGTTGCGGCGGCAGTGTCGATGCTCATGGTCGTCGCCACGGTAGTCGTAGCCGTTCGAATCTGCGGCACTTTAGAGGCGATCGCCGCGGGACTGCTACTCGCAACGTTTGCCGCCTCTCCCTTCATCGAGGCCTTCACGTTGTCGGGCGAGCTTCTGGCGGCGTTCCCGGCGGTGCTCTCGCTGCTCGCGTTCACCGTCTACCTCCAGAGACGCCGCGTGGCGTGGCTGGCCGTCGCCGGGCTGCTCACCGGTTGCGCGGTCATGATCAAGCAGTCGGCCTTCGACGCCGGGCTCGCCGCCCTCGCCTTTCTGCTCTTGACCGAGCGCAAGCGCGCCCTCAGCGTGTCGATTTTCGTGCTCATGGCCCTCGTGCCTGTGGTGATTGCGGCCTCGACCGCACCGACCCACGATTGGTGGAACGCCGTTGTTGCCTACCGCGCCGAAGGCGATTCCCTCCTGACCGGCTCGCCGCTGCACCGCTTTGAGCTCTTCGCCGATTCGCTGCCGGCGGCGGCCAAGGGACTGGGCGTCTTGGCATTGCTGGCCGCAATCGGTTGGCGGTCCTCCCCGCTCCTCGTCCGCCTGTGGCTCGGCGCGGCGATAGTGGGCGTTCTAGGTGGAGGCAACTTCCACACGCACTACTACGTTCAGCTCGCCGCGCCACTCTCGATCCTCGCGGCCGTCGGTGTGGTGCAGCTGCTGGTCGAGCGTCGAAGGATCGCGACGGCCGTGTGTGGAGCAGCGGCGCTGGTGACCGTGGCGCTGACGGCGCCGCTCTGGTTTGCGAGTGGCCCGGCACAGGCGCGCGCGATTTGGCCGAAGGACGGACGTCTCGTCCACTCGGAGGCCGTCGCCGCCTACGTCAAGGCACACACGAAGCCGAACGAGCGAATCCTCGTTCTCTGGGCCGGGGCCGATGTCTACTACCTCGCCGACAGGCGTCCGGCTCTGCCGTATTTGTGGTATCGCAACGTCGAGTCGATCGACGGAGCCCTTGCCTCGGTCCAGTGGCTACTCGCGGTACGACTGCCCGCGCTCGTCGTCCTGGCACAGGCGCCCGACACGATCGACCCCTCCGGCGAGACGGAGCGGATCCTGCGCCAGAAATACCGCTTCGCGATGTTCGTCGAAGGGATTCCCATCCTCGAAGTGCGGCCGTCGGCGTACGGAACGAAGAGCTAGGAGGCTTAGGCCGCCTCTGATGGGGCGGGCACAGCCGGAGTGACCGCGTGGGGATGGCCGTTTCCGAGTAGATGGCCGTGGGCCTCCGTGCCGTACCCGCCGGGAACGGGGATATAGAACTCGGGGTAGCCCCACATCCCGTGCTCGGAGACGTCGAGGCCGGCCGTTTCCACCTCGGGCTCGACCCTGATCCCCCACAGCGCCTTCATCGCCGCGAGCGACGCGAACGACGCGGTGAAGGTGAAGACGCCGACTGCGAGCAGGCCGAGCGCCTGGACGCCGAGCTGGTGGAAGCTGCCCGTGTACCAGAGCCCGCCAGTTCCGGTGGCGAGGTTCTCCGCAAGCGCGGGCACGGCGAAGATCCCGGTCGCGAGCGTTCCCCAGACGCCGGCCATGCCGTGCACAGCGACGGCGCCGATCGGATCGTCGATCCGGATCCGCTCGACCAGCAGGACGCCCACGACGGCGACACCGCCCGCGACGAGCCCGATCACGATCGCCGCCCAGGGCGCGACGAAGCCCGCTGCGGCTGTGACGGCGACTAGCGCCGCGATCACGCCGTTCAGCATCATCGACAGGTCTGGCTTCTTCAATACGAGCCACGAGACGGTGACGGCGCCGAGCGCGCCGGCCGCGGCCGCGAGGTTCGTCGTCAGCGCGACGTAGGCGAAGTATCCGAGGTGATCGCCGGTGACGACGCCCAGCGTCGAGCCCGGGTTGAAGCCGAACCAGCCGAACCAGAGGATCAGCACGCCGAGCGTGACGTAGGCCATGTTGTGACCCGGAATGGCGTTCGGCTTGCCGTCGTGGTCGAACTTTCCGATCCGCGCTCCGAGCAGGATCGCGCCGGCGAGCGCGGCGAGCGCGCCTTGGTAGTGGACGACCGTCGAGCCTGCGAAATCCTGCATGCCGAGCGCGAATAGCCAACCGTCCGGGTGCCAGATCCAATGTGAGACGACCGAGTAGACGAGCGTGAAGAGGGCGCCGAACGCGAAGTAGACGTAGAGCTTCGTGCGCTCCGCCATCGCGCCCCAGACGATCGCCAGCGAGACGGCGGCGAAGACGACCTGGAAGAGGTAGCCGGCGGCGGCCGGAATCGAGGCGAACCAGCTGAACGGCTCGGCGCCGACCGCCAGCAGCGCCTCGGAGGACGCGGCGAAGCCGGAGCCGCCGACGAGGCCGTTGCCGCCGTCGCCGAACGCGATCCCGTACCCGACGAGGTAGTAGACGATCGAGGCGATCCCGAGCACGAGCACGTTCTTCGCCGCGATGTGGCCGGCGTTCTTCATTCGCGTCAGGCCCGCTTCGAGAAACGCGAACCCCGCCTGCATGAACATGACAAGAATCGCTGCAACGATCACCCACACCGTGCTCGTCACGATCAGCGTGTCCTTGCTCATACTCGTTCCACCTCCTCGAGCTTGAGTCCGGTCCGGTTGTGCGTGACGCTCTCGACGGGCGTCGTCCAGACGATCCCGTCGCCCGATTCGTTGCCGCTTCGTGCCGCGTCGACGATCGCGTCGACGACCGCCTCGGCGTTCTCGTCGGCGACGACGAAGGTGAGCACGGCCTTGGGAAGGAACCGCGACTCGAACACTCGCCCGCGGTACTCGTGAGTAATCCCGCGCTGTCGCCCGTGGCCGATCGCCTCGACCACCGTGACACCTACATGCCCCGTCTGCTGCTCGACTGCGTCGATCACCGTCTCGACGCGCTCGCGAATCACCACCGCCTCGACCTTGGTCATGGGGACCTCCGTTCCATCAGCACGACGTCGCGCCAGACGCCGTGGTGTCTGCCAATGCGTTCGCGGGTCCCGACCACGCGGAATCCGCAGCGCCGGTGCAGCTCAAGCGACGCTTCGTTCTCCGGGAAGATCCCGGCTTGGATCGTCCAGATTCCGTCACGCTCGGCGCGCGTGATGAGCTCCTCGAGCAGCGCCCGCCCGACGCCGCGCCGCTGTGCGGAGTCGGCGACGTAGACGCTCTCGTCGGCCACGCCCGCGTAGACGCAGCGCTCCGAGACTCGCGAGAGCGCCGCCCAGCCGACCACCTCGCCGCCCTGGAGGGCCACCAGGCGGTGACCCTCCAGGTGCGTCTTGTCCCAGTCATCCCACGAGGGAGCTTCCGTCTCGAACGTGGCGTTGCCGCCGGCGATGCCCTGCTGG
>JBKPFE010000155.1:0-10034 GCA_046728705.1 Actinomycetota bacterium | reverse complement strand
TGGCGTCGTGGTGCGCAGAGCCGCGACTGATCACCTTCGCAGCCCTGAGTGGGCTGCGACTGGGTGAGGTCCTCGCCTTGCGCGACACGGAGATCGACCTCGAGGACGACTCGGTTCTGGTTGTCCGCGCGGCCCGCAAGGGCGTGGAGGGACGCACGAAGACCAGGAAGCGCCGACGCGTCTACCTGTGCGCCCCTGCTTTACGACCGTTGCGTCAGCAGCTCCTCGCACGAAGGCCCAACCCGCTGGGGCTGATCTTCCCGTCGCCTCAGTCTGACGGCGTGTGGAACTCGGACAACTTCCGCGCCGACGTCTTCGCGAAGGCGGTCAAGTGCGCTGCAGTGAAAGCGAAGCCGAGCCGGCGCGCTGACTTGGCGCGCATCGAGTTCCACGATCTTCGCCACACGTTCGCTTCGCTGATGATCGCGGCAGGGGCTAACCCGCTCCAGCTTGCCGAGGCGCTAGGACATTCGGACGCGAACGGACGGCCGGACCCGACGCTCGTCTGGAAGCGCTACGGCCATCTCTACCCGGGTTCGGCGCGCGAGGCTGCAAAAGCGCTCGATCGGCACCTTAAAGCGCTCGCTTCGTAGTCTGGCGCGGGATATACGCGGGATACGAAGTCGCAGGGCGCAGGTAGCTCGCGCGAAATCCCTGCAAATAGATACGGGAGCGACGGGACTCGAACCCGCGACCTCCGGCGTGACAGGCCGAGTCGGTCGCCACGACACCCGGCGACGAACTCCTCTGAATGGCCTCAGTTGCAGGCTCTTTTGACTCCAGAGTCAGTCCAGCGCCGCATGGTTGAGCCAATCGTGTAATCGACGTTTGGGCCACGAGTGGGCCACGAGATTGTGTCTAGGCAGACAACCTTCTGCCGTGACCGCTGGCCGAACCGGTCGTGATCTCCTGCGACTGGCAACCCGTTGGCTCGCAAGCCTCCGCGCTTGGTCGTGGTGCCTGCAGGTTTAACCTTGGAAAGGTGCCGATCTGCGCCAGCTGTGGGCGCGAGAGCGAAGGAGACTTCGCCTTTTGCCCCTACTGCGGCGCGGAGCTGGAGTCTGTCCCGCTGGCCCGCGAGCAGCGGAAGACGGTCACCGTCCTGTTCTGCGACGTGACCGGCTCGACCGCGCTCGGCGAGTCGACCGATCCGGAGGCCCTGCGTGCCCTGCTGGCCCGCTACTTCGAGCGGATGAAGCGGATCGTCGAGTCGCACGGTGGGACGGTGGAGAAGTTCATCGGCGATGCGGTCATGGCCGTCTTCGGCGTCCCCCAGGTGCACGAGGACGACGCCCTCCGCGGTGTCCGCGCGGCGTGGGAGATGCGAGACGCCCTGCCCGAGCTCGGCGTGCGGGCGCGGATCGGGGTCAACACCGGCGAGGTCGTGACCGGCACCGAGGAGCGCCTGGCAACCGGCGATGCCGTCAACGTGGCCGCGCGCTTAGAGCAGGCGGCAAGGTCCGGCGAGGTCCTGCTCGGTGAAGCGACCTTCGCGCTCGTCCGTGAGGCGGTCGACGCGGAAGCGGTGGAACCGCTAGAGCTGAAGGGAAAGGGCGAGCCGGTGCCCGCCTACCGGCTGGTCTCGGTCCACGAAGCGCCCGAGCGCCGGCACGAGACCCTCTTCGTCGGCAGGGCGGCGGAGCTCGAGACGCTGCGGCAGGCCTGGCAGCAGATCTGCGACGAGCAGCGCTGCCAGCTCGTGACGGTGGTCGGCGATGCCGGCGTCGGCAAGTCGCGGCTCGTCGCGGAGTTCCTCGCCACGATCGACGCGCGCGCCGTCCGCGGGCGCTGCCTGTCCTACGGCGAGGGGATCACCTATTGGCCGGTGGTCGAGGTGCTGAAACAGCTAGACGCGCTGCCCTCCGATCCGGCCGCCGCCGCGTCGATCGGCTCGCTGCTCGGGGAGATGGAAACCGGTACCTCAGCCGAGGAGATCGCCTGGGCCTTTCGCATGCTGCTCGAAGAGCAGGCGCCGCTCGTCTGCCTGTTCGAGGACATCCAGTGGGGGGAGGAGACGTTCCTCGACCTTGTCGACCACGTGGCGCTCCTCTCGACCGGCGCGCCGATCCTTCTCCTCTGCCTCGCCCGCTCCGATCTCGTCGAGCGCCGTCCGCAGTGGCCGATCGCGCTTCAGCTCGAGCCGCTTCCCGTAGAGGACGTGAACGAGCTCATCCCAGAGACGGTCGGGGACGACCTGCGCGCGAGGATCAAGCACGCGGCCGGCGGGAACCCGCTCTTCGTGACCGAGATGGTGGCGATGGCTGGAGAAGCGAGCGGCAGGGTCGTCGTTCCGCCGACGCTCAAGGCGCTGCTCGCCGCGCGCCTTGACCAGCTCGAAGCACCCGAGCGTTCCGTGCTCGAGCGGGGAGCGGTCGAAGGCGAGATCTTCCACCGTGGCGCCGTCCAGGCGCTCTCGCCGGACAGCCAGGTGACCCCACGCCTCGCCGCGCTCGTCCGCAAGCAGCTGATCCAACCCGAGAAGCCCCCGATCCCGGCCGAGGACGCGTTCCGCTTCCGGCATCTCTTGCTCCGCGACGCGGCCTACGACGCTCTCCCCAAGGCGACCCGCGCCGAGCTGCACGACCGCTTCGCCGTGTGGCTCGACGAGCGAGGGCAGAGCTTGGTCGAGCTCGACGAGATCCTCGGCTACCACCTCGAGCAGTCCGTTCGCTATCGGGCCGAGCTCGGGACGCGCGACAACGCGCTCGCGGAGCGGGCAAGCGCCCGTCTCGCCGCCGCTGGCAAGCGCGCGCTCTGGCGGGGGGACGCGCGAGGCGCCGACGGACTCCTCCGCCGCGCGCTCGACCTGACGCGGCCGCTCCGACTCGACGTCCACCTCGAGCTCGACCTCGCGAGAGCTCTCTGGCCAGACGCCCAACAGGCCGCCGAGATTGCCCGCACGGCCGCGGAGAGGGCGCGCCGCGACGGAGACGAGACAGGCGAGGCGCTCGCTCGTATGGCGGAGGCCTTCTACCGCTCTTGGTATGTCCCTGATCCGTCCGTCGACGAGCTACAAGCCTTCGCGCGCACGGCGCTCACGCTGCTCGAAGGCGCCGGCGACCACGCCGGGCTCGTGCACGTCTGGTCCGCGCTCGGCAACGGCGTCGCCAACTTCCGTGGCCGCTGGGACGACTGGGCCCATGCGGCGGAGCAGGCGCGCCGGCACGCCCGGCTCGCCGGCGAACTCTCCACGCCCCTCTACCATGAGCTGGCAATCGCCTCCGGTTCGAAGCCGGCAGACGAGGCGCTGCGGACGCTTGACGAGCTCCTCCCCGACAACCCGCGCCCCGGGCCGTTGCTCGTACGGGCCTGGCTGCTCGCGATGCTTGGCCGCTTCCAGGAAGCGTGGCCGCTTGCAGAGCAGGCGAGAGAGCGAGAGCGCGAGCTAACCGGAACGAACATGGCGGAGTGGCTTCCGGCGGAGATCGCGTCGCTCGCGGGCGACCACGAGGCGGCTGTCGACTACTTGCGCCCGTTTTGCGACCTCCTCGAGGATCTCGATCAGCGGTTCTACCTATCCTCGATCGCGCCAATGCTCGGTCGCGAGCTCTGCGCGCTCGATCGCCACAACGAGGCCGAGCCGTACGCACGGCTCGCGCGTGAGCTCGAAGTTCGCCAGAGCGAGCTGGGACAGGCAACGTGGCGCCAAGTTCAGGCGCTCGTTCACGCGAGCCGCGGCGAGCACGCGGACGCCGAGGCGCTCGCCCGAGAAGCGGTCGCGATCGTCGGGAGCACCGACGGGCTGAACTATCAGGGCGACGCACTCTGTGACCTGGCCGAGGTCCTGGCAGAAGCTGGTCGCGCCGACGAGGCCGCCGCGACGCTCGAGCAGGCGCTCGAGCGCTACGAACGCAAGAAGAACCTCGCCATGCTTGCCCAGGTGCGTTCGCAGGTCGAGGCGCTGCGCGGAGCGGCACCGGCCTGACTCGCAAGAGCCTTCGAAGCCCTTTGGATCCGGACCAGCGCCCTCGAGGATGCGGTCGAGCGTGTCCGATGCGGGAGGCGGTTAGGCCGATCAGGTTGAGGCGGCTTCGCGCTTTTCGATCGACGTGGGGTCAAACGAGGCGTGCGAGCGGCCTCAAGGCACTCATGACCGCTTTTGGTTCGTGCGGCCGGACACAAGATCGACCGAAGAAATTCCCTACTTGCAGGAGTTTTGTGCGAGACGTTTGGGCCACAGGATTGGGCCACGGAGACAGCCGTACCGTCTAGCCAGACAACACCTCATGCTTATTTGCAGGCACTTTTCGAGACGGGAGCGACGGGACTCGAACCCGCGACCTCCGGCGTGACAGGCCGGCACGGCGGGACCGGCTACAGCCGGCTACGACCCGGAATTACCGGCTGCAGCAGGCAGTTCCTTGAGTAGGGAACCGGCTGTGACCGGCTACGACCGGCTAGCGCCCGGCACAGCCTGTGTGGTGGATGTGTGGTCGACGTGACGCCTATTTCGACAACGCCAAAACGTTCAGCTGCGATGAGCTGAATCATCCCCACGACATCTGGGTTCGGGGCGCTTCGAGCTCCGTCCTACTTCAGCTCGAAGCGCACCTCGCCCAGGGCGGCGCCGTCGATGAGGTTGGCTAGCGGCTACGAGCCCATGTGGAACAGCGTCTCACCGCCGGTCTTGTCGTCGAAGACTCCGAGCGTCGTTCCTTCCTCGCCGGTGAACCCAGACGGCGCGTTGATGAGGCACGTCACGCTCATGGGGACAGCGGTGGCAACCGCGATCCCAAACTCGAACAGGGTCGCCTCGAACTTGAGCACGCCGCCCTGGAGGCCCGGGTTCGGACCGCCGAACGACTGGAAGCTAACGAAGCGAGTGGCCTTCCAGACGCCGGGGGTGACGACCCCGGCGGGGATGACGACCCCGGCGACCGAGACGTGGGTGAACGCGCCCGACGCCGTGATGCTCCCCGCTGCGGTGTCGAACGCGCCGGCACCGCGAATGGTGATCGGGTCCCCCACGAAGGGCGCTGACGTCCCGATGGCGGTGTTGGGCCCCACGAGGTTGAAGGTGAACGCCGTTGACGGTGTCGCCGACGCCGCCGTGCTGATCCCGCTCACCACGACGGCAGCCGTGATCACCGCGAGTGCGAGTCCGAATGTGCGCCGCATGCTCTCCACCTCCCGACTAGTACTTAGGTCTGTCCCGTCGAGACCGCCGCCTGCAGGAGGGGACGCAGGATCCGGACGTGCCCACGGCCGCCGGTCACGATCGCGGCGGCCTCGGCGCCTGCGACGGGCGGGTCGAACGCCCAGCCCTCGAGTACGACGGCGATGCCGTCCTCGTCGCCGAGCACCGTGACGCTCGTGACACCGAGCCGCGCAAGCGCGCCCGCGGTTGTCGCGTCGGCGACGCCCGCTCCGCTCACTGCGTCGTGCAGTACCACCATCCTCGCCATCTCGCCCTCCCAGCGGAGTCGACGGGTAGAGCGAATCTAGGCGCGCGGCGGCCGTCTGCTCATCGGGGAACTCCCTTCACCTGCGGGGACGCTCTCCGCGGGGTTGGGTTCGCGGAGCCGGGCGACCAGCTCGGCGCGATTGCGAGCCCCGAGCTTGGCGAGGACGTTCGAGACGTGGTGCTCGACCGTCTTCCGCGACAGGAACAGCGCCTGGGCGATCTCCGGGTTGCTGAGCCCCGTGGCCACCAGCCCGGCCACCTCTCGCTCCCGCTCGGTCAGCGCGCCCGGCTCGGCGGCGCCTCGCCGCCACGTGCGCACGCGGAGCCGGCGAAGGGCCGCCTCGGCGAGCCGCCCGAAGGCTACGACCCCGCCCGCGCTCGCGGAGGCCGACACGGCGCGCAGCACCTCCGCCGCTGCGGACCGGTCGCTCTGCGCCAGAACGAGGCCGAGGTCGAGCCGCGTCCGCAGCTCCTCCAGTCCGAGGCCACGGGCGGCAGCCTCGGCCCGTGCGCCCTCGAGCCCGGCGACCGCCTCGGCGAGGTCACCCCCCAGCGCGGCGACCAGGGCAGCGGTGCGGCGACGAACGACCGAGGCACCCGCGAGCCAGCGCCCATCCGGGTCACACGCAGCCAGCACCTCCGTCGCCTCCTCGGCGCGCCCCAGTCGGGCGAGCGTCTCGGCGGTCATTAGCCCAAGCTCTCCTGCACACCGCGGGCACCCTGCCGCTTCGGCGCATGCCCGGGCCGCCGCCAGCGCGTCGAGCACCGGCTCGGCCGCGCCCTCGCCGCGCGCCCGCGCGAGCTGCACCGCTCGCGCCTGGTGGAGGGCGATGCGGGGGTGGACGTTTGGCTCGGTGGCCGCCTCCCGTTCCAGCTCCGCGCTGCCCTCATCGACGTGACCGCGCAGCACCGCGATCACGCCGGTCATCAGCGGCATGCGATGGCGCCCGCGCGGCAGGTCGCCCACGCGCGCGGCCAGCGCGGCGGCTTCCGAGGCGACCTCGTCCGCCTCTGCCACCCTGACGGAGTCCATCAGCGCCCGCGCCAGGTACCAGCCGGCGTCGACGGCGAGGCGCGGCAGGACCCGCCGCCGCGCCTCGACCCAGACGGCTCTCGCATGGTGTTCCATGTCCTCGAGCCGCTCGTTGAACCACAGCGCGTTGGCGAGCATCACCCGGCTCTCCAGCCAGAATTCCTCACCGAGCCGGCCCGCCGCCTCGACACGCCTGTGCGCGGCCGCGACCATCGCGTCGGTGTCGCCCTCCTGCAGGGCAGCGTCGCAGTCGACGCCCAGCGCCTCGAGGTAGGCGGCGAGCTCGCGGTCGCCAAGCGCGTCGGCCCCTCCTGCGCGCCGCTCGAGCTCCCGCGCGCGCGCTCCGACGTCGCGGGCCAGCGCGCGCCCTTCGGGTGTCCGCATCTCGAGCCACAGCCGCGTGGACGCCCGGTGCGCGTCGATCTCGAGCAGACGCGGCTCGTCGTCCCCCGCGAAGGCGCTCGATCGGTCGAGCAGCTCGTGCGTCAAATCGACGCGCCGGAGCGCGAAGGCGGCACGCGCCGCCGCGAGCAGGGCCGCCGCCTTCCGGTGCGGGTCGGCGGCCAGCTCTGCCACGCCGGAGAAGCGTTCCAGGGCGCGTTCGTGCTCCCCGAGCTCGGCAGCGAGCGACGCCACGCGTTCGTCGAGATCGAGCGCTTCCCGGCCTGACCAGCGGCGCTCGTCCGCGAGCCGCTCGAGCTGCTCGAGGCCCTGAACGCCGAGCAGGCGGCGCTTGGGCGAGTCCGCGATCCGCCGCGCCAGCTCGAGCGCGTCGAGGCCGCCGGCGATGCGGTGCTCGAGCGCCTGCGCCAGCGGCTGGAGGTCCTCACCGGCGTCGGCCACCAGCCAGGCGGCGAGCAGGCGGTGGAGTGCCCGCCGCGACTCGTCGGGCACCGCGCGCACCGCAGCCTCCCGGATGAGATCATGCGCGAGCCGCAACGCGCCTGCGGTCACGGTTGCGACGCCCCTCGCCACGAGCTCGTCGGCAGCGAGCTCGACCCGCTCGCTCGGCCAGCCGAGCAGGGTCGCAACGTCGCCGAGAGCGAGCGGCCGCGCGGCAACCGCGAGGAGCGCGAGCAGGTGGCCTGCGTCGCCGCTCGCGCCGCGAAGCCGTTCGGTCACGAGCTTCTCGGCCTCGAGCTCCCGGCCTCCGGAGCGGACGAGCGCCTCGATCCAGAAGGGCGAGCCGGCAGCGCGGCGCCAAATCTCCTCCGCTGCCTCGGCACTGAGGCCCGGGGCAAGCGCGTGCGCCAGCGCCACACCCTCCTCCCGCTCCAGCGCGCCCAGATCGAGGAGGACGAACGCCTCGTCGCCGAGGACGTGCTCCAGCGAAGACGTGAACTCGGCTGAAGCGCGCGCGGGCCGGCCGGCGGCAAGAAGCGCAACGCCGCGCCCATCCTCGCTGGCCGCTCGCAGCGCGTAGTGGCAGAGCGCGAGCGAGAGCGGGTCCGCCCACTGCACGTCATCGAGGACGAGCAGGGCGGGCTCGAACACGGCCAGCGCACGGTTCGCCGCCTCGAGGACGCGCATCGGCTCAAGCGCCGAGCCGGCCGGGCTCTCCGCTGCCCGGTAAAGCAGCCCCGCCAACCGCTCGCCCTCGGCGCCGCGCTCGCTCAGGGCCCGCAGCAGCCCTGCGGCCGCCGCCAGCGGCACCTGACGCTCCGCCTCGTAGCCGACGACCCAGAACCGGTGCTCGACCTCGACCTGTGCGCACGCTTCGAAGACCAGCCGCGTCTTGCCGCTGCCCGGATCGCCGACGACGAAGGCAGCGCCGGCGCCGCCGTCCGCGGCTCGGCGCACCGCCGCCGTCAGAGAGCCGAGCTCCCGCTCACGCCCCACGAAGACCGCGGTCATGCTCCCCTGAGCGTAGAACTCCACCGGCGGATCGCCAAGCCAGGCGCCACGCCGACGAGACGCGAGGCCCGTCGAGCTACGCGTCAGCTCGGCGAGCAGGAGGCCCGTGTCGACCGGGCACCCGGCCTACCCCCTGGACAGGGCGCATGGGGCACAGGATCGGCGCGAGATGGAATCCAGAAGGCACCCCGGGCGACTGCGCGAAGTCCGGCTTCCCGCCGGTCGCACTCGACCCGCTCCCACCGGCCGCGGGCCGCGCGCCGTTGTCGCAGTCTGCCACCGGCTGGTGCAGGCTACAACCCGGCGTTCGTGTGTGGTAGATGTGTGGCGCGAACCGCGCTTGAGCCAAAGCAGACAACAACAAGTGCCGATTTGCAGGCACTTCAAGAAACGGGAGCGACGGGACTCGAACCCGCGACCTCCGGCGTGACAGGGCCGGTTCGAGGGTCACGACGGCTGACGATGATGGACGCGCAATCGCTCTATTCATGCGGCTTTTGGGGGTTCTCGTGGTCCGATTCCGCATGGCTAAGCGAAGCGATTTCTGACGTTTGCTGCCCGTTTGCTGCCCGTGAAGCTCCACTTCCGAGCGCTGCCGGGACCGGTGCAGTCTTAGCTCCCGTCATCGTCGAGAGCGGTTCAGCCTTCGACCGGCTACCTCTCTCGGCATAGCCGTCGTACGCTTTCGCCGTGGCCGAGTGCCCGAGTTGTCGCAAGCAGAATCCCGATGACGCTCGCTTCTGTAACGCCTGCGGCGCCGAGCTCGGGGCGGGGGCGGTGCGGGAGGTCCGCAAGACGGTCACGGTTCTCTTCGCGGATGTGGCCGGCTCGACCGCGCTTGGGGAGCGTCTGGATCCCGAATCGTTCCGGCGCGTGATGGCACGCTACTTCGAGGCTGCAAGCAGATGCCTCGAGCGCCACGGCGGCACGGTGGAGAAGTTCATCGGCGATGCGGTCATGGCCGTCTTCGGCGTCCCCGCGGTGCATGAGGACGACGCACTTCGGGCTCTGCGGGCTGCCGCCGACCTCCGCGATTCGCTCGCATCGCTCAACGACGAGCTCGAGCGCGACTACGGCGTCTCGCTGATCCTGCGCATCGGCGTCAACACCGGTGAGGTTGTCACCGGCACCGAGGAGCGGCTCGTCACCGGCGATGCGGTCAATGTCGCCGCGCGACTCGAGCAGGCAGCGCAGCCGCGCGAGATCCTCATCGGTGAGCAGACGCGTCGCCTGGCCCGCGGTGCGATCGAGGTGGAGCGCGTCCAGCCGCTGTCGCTGAAGGGGAAGGCCGAACCTCTCGCGTCCTACCGCCTGCTGCGCGTGCTCGGGGGAGCACCCGCGTTTGAACGGGCGTTCGACGCTCCCCTCGTCGGACGTCGACAGGAGCTCGAGCGCATGCGAGCGATCTTCGACGAGGTAGTCGCCAAGCGGCGGTGCCGTCTCGTAGCTGTGCTCGGTCCGCCGGGGATCGGCAAGTCGCGCCTGGCGCGCGAGGTCGACTCGGCCCTCGCCGGGGAAGCAGCCGTCCTGTCCGGTCGCTGCCTCCCCTACGGCGAAGGCATAACGTTCTGGCCGCTCTTCGAGATCTTCCGTGAGGCACACGCCGAGGACGAGCTCGGCGCCGCGCTATCGGAAGGAACGCCGGAAGAGATCTTCTGGGCAGTGCGGAAGGCATTGGAGCAACGGTCGCGGCAGCGCCCGCTCGCACTCGTCGTCGACGATCTTCACTGGGCCGAGCCGACC
>JBKPFE010000041.1:0-5142 GCA_046728705.1 Actinomycetota bacterium | reverse complement strand
GCGTTCGTGATCGTCAACCTGCTCCTGCTCACTTTCGCCTACATGACACTCGTCGAGCGGAAGCTGATCGGCCGCATGCAGCGCCGCTATGGGCCGAACCGCGCGGGGCCGCGCGGGATCCTCCAGCCGATCGCCGACCTCATGAAGCTGATCCGCAAGGAGTCCTTCTACCCGGCCACGGCGATTGACGTCCTCTACATCACCGCGCCCGCCCTATCGGCGGCGACGGCGCTCGCTGCCTTTGCCGTCATCCCCTTCGGAGAGGGGTGGCACATCGGCGACTACTACATCAGCGGCCAGGTCGCCAACGTCTCGATCGGCCTGATTCTGCTCTTCGCCCTGGGCTCGGTCGGCATCTACGGCTTCATCGTGGGCGGCTGGGCCTCCGACTCGAAGTACTCCCTGCTCGGGGCGATGCGCACCTGCGCCCAGCTCGTCTCCTACGAGGTCTCATTGGCGCTGTCGGTACTCGGCGTCGTGATCATGGCCGGCTCGCTCTCGCTCGTGGAGATCGTCCGCGAGCAGGAGGCGAACTGGTGGTTCGCGTTACCCCAGTTCGTCGGCCTGCTCGTCTTCTTCATCGCCGGCATCGCCGAGACGAACCGCGCCCCCTTCGACCTGCCCGAGGCCGAATCCGAGCTCGTCCAGGGCTACCTGACCGAGTACAGCGGGATGCGCTTCGGCCTCTTCTCGATGGCCGAGTACATCAACATGATCGTCCTCTCCGCGCTCTGCGTGACCCTGTTCTTCGGCGGCTGGGTCGGCCCGGTCGACGCGCTGAGCCCGCTCTGGTTCGTGCTCAAGCTGCTCGTGGTCATCTTCATCTTCATCTGGCTGCGGACGACCTTGCCGCGGCTGCGCTACGACCAGCTGATGGCCTTCGGCTGGAAGGTGCTGCTGCCGGTGGCGACGATCAACGCGCTCGTGACCGCGGCGCTCGTGGTGGCGCTGTGAGCCCGCAGCCGTTCGACAGTGTCAAGGGCTTTGGGGTGACGCTGAAGCAGATCTTCAAGAAGCCGATCACGCAGCAGTATCCCGAGTACAAGCGACCTGTCTATCCCCGGTTCCGCGGCCGCCACCGGCTCTGGCGCCACGAGAACGGGCTCGAGAAGTGCATCGGCTGCTCGCTGTGCGCGGCCGCCTGCCCCGCCGACTGCATCCGCGTCGTCGCGGAGGAGAACACGGCCACGAACCGGGTCTCGCCGGGGGAGCGCTACGCGCGCATCTACGAGATCAACCTCAGCCGCTGCATCTTCTGCGGCTACTGCGAGGTCGCATGCCCGTTCGACGCGATCACGCTCGAGGCCGAGTACGAGCTCTCGGAGTACTCCCGCGATGACCTGATCTACACAAAGGACATGCTGCTGGCCGAGCCGATCAAGCGGATGCCCGTAGCCGATCGCGAGCTCTTCGACACCCCGATTCCGGCCTACAAAGCGAGGAGCTAGTGGGCGACGTCCTCGTCTGGGCCGTCTGGGTGATCGCCGCCATCGGCTGCCTCGGCTCAGGGATCGCCGTCATCAGCTTCTCGAACCCGTTCTTCGCGGCGCTGGCACTGATCGGCAATCTCGCCTCCCTCGCCGTCCTGTACCTGCTTCTATCCGCCGAGTTCGTCACGGCGGCGCAGGTGCTCGTTTACGCGGGCGCCGTCATGGTGATGTTCCTGTTCGTGATCGCCTACGTCGGCAGTCGGGCCGACGCGTCGTTCGGGGGCGGCCCGAGCTGGCAGGCGATTGCCGCGGTCGTCGCGGCCGGCGCGATCGTCGTCAACATCGTGATTGCGATCGGTGTGACGACCGGCGGCCGCCTCGAGGACGAGGCCGACGTTGGGCCGTCCTTCGGCGGACCGGCGGAGGTCGGCGAGGTGTTCCTGACCAACCATTTGCTTGCGTTCGAGATCACCTCGATCGTCCTGCTCGTCGCGGCGGTCGGCGGCGTCATCCTCGGCAGTGAACGGACGAGGAAACGGCCGTGAAGGGGCCCGATGTCAGCTGGTACCTGACGCTCTCGGCGTTCCTGTTCGCAATCGGCGTGCTCGGCGTCCTACTCCGGCGCAACCCCTTGATCGTCCTGCTCTCGCTCGAGATCATGCTCAACTCCGCGAACCTCGCGCTGATCGGGTTCGCGCGCCACCTCGGCGACACGTCCGGCCAGGTCTTCGCGCTCGCGGTGATGGCGGTCGCCGCTTCCGAGGTCGTCGTCGGGCTCGGCCTGATCGTCGCGCTGAACCGGAATCGGATCGCCCTCGACGTCGACCGCCTCAACACGCTTCGCGGATGATCACGGCCGCCTGGATCTGCCTGCTCTCCCCGCTCGCCGCCGCACTCCTGATCACGCTCGGCGGCACGCGCCTCACCCGGCGCCTGGCGGGCTACCTGGCGACGCTCTCAGTGCTCGTCTCCTTCGTTGCCGCCCTCGTCACGCTCTTTCTCCTCCTCGACGAGCCCGCCGAAAAGCGCTCGCACGCCTCGACGCTGTGGACATGGCTGAGCGCCGGCGACTTCGAGGCCGGGCTGTCGATCCTCGTCGACCCACTCTCGGTCTTCATGATGCTCGTCGTCTCCGGCGTCGGCTTCCTGATCGTCGCCTACTCGATCGGGTACATGGACCGCTCCGACGAGGAGCGGCGCTACTTCGCGTACATGGCGCTGTTCGTCTTCTCGATGCTGTTGCTCGTCCAGAGCGGCGACCTCCTGATCCTGCTCGCCGGCTGGGGGCTGGTCGGGCTCTGCTCGTACCTGCTGATCGGCTACGAGCAGGAGCGCCCGGCGGCAATCGCCGCCGCCAAGAAGGCGTTCATCATGAACGCCTTCGGGGACGCAACCATGGCGCTGGCGCTCTTCCTGCTGATCCAGCGCCTCGGCACGCTCGAGTACGGCGGCGTCTTCGCGCAAATCGACACCGTGGGGGGCTGGGCAATGACCCTGATCGCGCTGGGACTGCTCGGCGGCGCCGTCGCCAAGTCGGCGCAGATCCCGCTCCAAACCTGGCTTCCGGATGCGATGGAGGGGCCGACGCCGGTCAGCGCCCTCATCCACGCGGCGACGATGGTCGTTGCCGGCGCCTTCCTGCTCGTCCGCCTCAACCCGGTCTTCGAGCAGGCGCCGCGAATCCAAGACCTGGCGGCCGGTCTCGGGGCGATCACGCTCCTCGTGGCGGGGTTGATCGCGCTCGTTCAGACCGACATCAAGAGGGTGATCGCCTACTCGACGATGTCTCAGATCGGCTACATGTTCCTCGGCGCCGGGCTGACGGCGTACGGGAACTCGATGTTCCACCTGATGACGCACGCCTTCTTCAAGGCGCTGCTCTTCCTCGGAGCCGGGATCGTCATCCACGCCCTGGTCGGCAACCAGGAGATGCGGAACATGGGCGGGCTTGGGCGGATGCTCCCGAAGACCTACACGGCGATGCTGATCGGAGCGCTTGCGCTGGTTGGGATCCCACCGCTCGCCGGCTTCTTCTCGAAGGACCCGCTGCTCGCTGCGGCGCTCGACGCCGGCGCCTACGGGCAGGTCTTGTGGGCGGTCGGGCTGGCTGGAACGTTCCTGACCGGGCTCTACGCCTTCCGGATGATCTTCATCGTCTTCGGCGGCGAGCCCTCGCCCTTCGCCCGCGAGCACCTCCACCGGCCCGGGCACACGATGCCCGCGCTCTGGATGGCCTCGACGGTCGGCGCCCTCACCGTGCTGTCAGTCATCGGCGGCTGGATCCAGTTCTCGCCCTTCTGGCACCCGCTGACGGACTTCCTCGATCCGGTCGCGGCGCCGGGCGTCGAGCCGAGCGGGCTGCAGGACGCCGTGACGAGCGTGCTCTCGGTTGGCCTCGGTGCTGTCGGGATCGGGGTCGCCTGGTGGATCTATTCCGCGCGGCGTGCCGCGGTGCCCAGGTTCGCTTTCGGGCAGCGGGTGCTCGAGCACAAGTTCTACTTCGACGAGCTCTACGACGCCGTTTTCTACAGGCCGGCCGCTTGGCTCGCGGCCGCGGCGATCCGCTTCGTCGAAGGGCCGCTGATCGCCGGCTCGATCCGCGGAATTACCGAAGGCGCGCAGGCCCTCGCAACGCGGGTGACGGAGGCGCAGACCGGCCTCCTCCGCACCTACGCGCTCGCCCTCGGCAGCGGCGCAGCGATTCTCACGCTCGTCTTCTTAGCGGTGCGCGCATGAACGACTGGCTGACGACGATCCTGATCCTTTTGCCGCTGGGAGCTGCCCTCGTCATCTGGCTGCTGCCCTGGTCGAGCCAGGCGGCGGGGTCGTTCGCCCTCCTTGCCGCGCTGGCCGAGGTCGGAGTCTGGATCAACGCGCTGACCCGCTTCGACTTCGGTTCCTCCGGGATCCAGTTCGACCAGCAGCGGACGTGGTTCGACGACCTCGGCGTCTCCTATCACGTCGGCCTCCTCGGCTTCTCGCTCTGGTTGGTCGGGATGGCGGTGGTGGTCATGGCAGCGGCCATCGCGTACGCGTTCTGGACCGGGCGTGAGCGGCCGAGGGCCTACTTCGGCCTGATGCTCTTCCTGACCGGCGCCGTCGTCGGCGTCTTCTCCGCCCAGGATCTGCTCCTCTTCTACGTCTTCTTCGAGGCGATGCTGATCCCGCTCTACGTGCTCGTCGGCGTCTGGGGTGGAGCCGGGCGGCTGACGGCGACGATCAAGTTCATCATCTACACGCTGGCCGGCTCGCTGCTGATGCTGGCGGCGATCGTCGCGCTCGGGCTCACGGCGGGGACGTTCGACCTGACCGCGCTCGAGAGCGACAACGACTGGATCTTCCTCGGCTTCGTCGCTGCCTTCGCCGTCAAGGCGCCCCTGTTCCCGCTGCACGGCTGGCTGCCGGACGCCTATCGCGAATCGTCACCCGAGGTCGCCGCTGTCCTCTCCGGTGTCGTCTCCAAGGCCGCCGGCTTCGGCTTCCTCTACATCGCGATCTTCCGCTTCCCCGAGCCGGCGAACGATCTCCAACCTCTGCTGCTCGCTCTGGCGGCGGCGAGCCTGGTCTACGGGTCGATCGTCGCTTTCCGGGCGCCGGACGTGCGCGGCGTGATCGCTTACTCCAGCCTGGCGCAGATGGGCCTGATTACGATCGGGCTCTTCGCGCTCAACGACCTGGGGCGAACTGGCGCGGTCCTGCAGATGGTCAACCA
>JBKPFE010000303.1:0-1619 GCA_046728705.1 Actinomycetota bacterium | reverse complement strand
TCCGGGCGGATGTCGTAGCGCTCCGATCCGAACCAGTAGCCGAGGCGGCCGAAGCCGGTGATCACCTCGTCGGCGCAGAGGAGGATGTCGTAGCGGTCGCACAGCGCGCGCACGCCCTGCCAGTAGCTGGCGGGCGGCGTGAAAGCGCCGCCGGCGTTCTGAACGGGCTCCATGATCACCATCGCGACGGTCTCCGGCCCGGCCGCCTCGATCGCGAGCTCGAGCTCCTCGAGCAGCAGACGGACGAACTCCTCCTCGGTCTCGTCGGGCGGCCGGTGGTATCGATTCGTGTTCCGGACGTGGATCACCTCGGGGACGAGCGGCTCGAACGGGTCGCGAAGCGCCGGGATGCCGTTGATCGAGAGCGCGCCCATGGTCGTCCCGTCGTACGCGATGTGGCGCGAGATCGCCTTCCAGCGCTTCTGCTCGCCCCGCGCCGCTTAGTACTGGCGGACGAGCTTCCAGGCCGACTCGACCGCCTCGGAGCCGCCTGAGACGAAGAAGACGCGGTTGAGGTCGCCCGGTGCGAGCGAGGCGACCTCGGCGGGGAGCTCGATCGCCCGGGGATGCGCGTACGACCAGTTCGTATAGAAGGGGAGCTCGCGCATCTGCTCGAGCGCGGCCTGCGCCACGTCCTCGCCGTAGCCGTAGCCGATGTTGACCGAGAAGAGCCCGGCGAGCGCGTCGAGGTACTGCTTTCCGTTCGTGTCCTCGAGGTAGCACCCGTCGCCCCGCACGATGATCGGGATCTCGCCCTCGAGGTAGCCCGCCATCCGCGTGAAGTGGAGCCAGAGGTGGTCGCGCACTGCCTGCTGGAGGTCGATCACGGCTCGAGACTACTGGGACGTGGCGTAGTCCAGCCAGCGTCGGGCGCAGGCCTCATTGTCGCCCGCTTCGCGGATCGTCCAGACGATCGAGCGGCGGTCGGCCGAGCGGACAGGGCGGTCGAAGGCTGGGGCCAGCTCTCTGGGGATCGTGAGCTCGAGGCCGCCCTCGAGCGTGATGCGAACGAGCTCGACGGAGACGTCCGGCGTTCGGCCCGGTGGAACGGGCCCGGCGACGGCATCGGCATCGCGTCTGCGGGCGATGGCGTCCACGTCCTCACCGTCGTCGTAGATGCGGAGGTCAACGCGGCAGCCGGTCTCACGCTCGAAGCCCGTTGCGTCCTCGACGATGCCGGCCGGGGCGAGGAGCCTGACCTCACGCTCGGCCTCGCCGCCGCCGCCGCATGCGGTGATGGCGAACAGCAGGACAGCTGTGAGGTGCAGTCGGACGGCCATACTCACCGGCATTGTGTCGACCTACGCGCAGATTGCCGACCTGCCGCTAACGATCCAGAGCCACGAGCTCGAGCGTCTCGAGCATCCGGTCTCGAGTGAGTTCACGCGAGTGACGACGGTCGTGCACCTCCGCGCGGCTGGGGAGGAGGGGTTGGGCGAGGACGTCATCTACAGCGGCGAGGATCACGAGCGCTTTCGCGATGCCGGGGCGCAGCTGCCACTGGCCGGCGAGTGGACGCTCGACTCGTTCTCGCAGCATCTGGACGGCCTCGAGCTCTTTCCCGAGCCGCCCGAGATGGAGGCGTTCCACGAGTACCGACGCTGGGCGTTCGAGAGTGC
>JBKPFE010000380.1:0-3962 GCA_046728705.1 Actinomycetota bacterium | reverse complement strand
GAAGGCGATGGTCCGCACGACAACGGCCCAAAACTGCTCGTCCTGGAAGATCCGCGTGTAGTTATCGACCCCGATCCACGTGCCCTTCTTGGTGACCAGCTCCGCGAGGCCGTATTGCTGGAAGGAGAGCTTGGTGAGGAGGTAGACCGGATACCCGAGGACGGCGCCGATGACTAGCGCCGCCGGTGCGAGCAAGAGGTAGGGCGAGGCAACGCGGAACACCCGCTCGCCCAGAGGACGCCGCCGCCGCCGGATGTCTGATCCAGCGGCGGCGGCCGTGACGGCCGGGAAGCCCGCTTCGCCTCCCGGCCCAGTACTCACGTCGTCGGTTGGTTGAGGATCCTGGTGATCTGGTCGCTCGCGCGCTTCGCCGCGCTCTTGACTGTGGCCCGGCCGGTGAAGATCGACGAGAGCATGTTCTGCAGCACCTTTGCATTCTCGACCTTCACCCAGTTCGGCGCCGTCGGCACGAAGAAGCTGGACTTCGATGCGTTTGCAAACGGAGCCAGCTGTGGGTTCTTCGCGTTGACCGAGAGCAGTGACGTCGTGTTCGGGATCTGCTTGCCGATCGTCGCCAGCTGGCGCATCGAGCTCGTGCTGGTGAAGATCCTGATCCAGTCGTAGGCCAGCGACTTGTTCTTGCTCGTCACCGGCACGGCCACGTCAGAGCCGCCCAGGAACGCCGGCATGGACTTGCCCTTGGTGTGGCTCGGCATCGTGTACGCACCCATGCTCTTGGCGAGGGAGGGATTCCCCACCTTCTTGTCGAGAGCGTACGGCCACTCCCAACCGTTGCCGATGAACGAACCGACCCGGCCCTTCGAGAACACGAGTGACTGCTGCGGGTTCGCCTCGTCGCCGGTCTTGTTCGCCCGCGAGAGTGACGTCACGATCTGCTTCAGCTTCGTCAGGCCCTGCACCGCCTTGGGCGAGTCGAGCGTGCCCTGCCAGCGGCCGCCCTTCTTCTCGGCGATCTTCCCGCCGTAGTCGTAGACGAAGGGCATGCTCGCCCACACGTACCGGCCCGGGAAGTAGAGCGCGGAGTAATTGCGCTGCTTCCCGTACTTCTTCATCAGCTTCAGGCCGGCAGCCTGGAACTCGGCGAGGCTCTTCGGCGTCCCCTTGACGCCGGCGGCCTTGTACTGGTCCTTGCGGTAGATCACCGCTCGTGCGCCTGCGTAATACGGCACGCAGTAGAGCCGGCCGTTGTACGTGCAGGATTCCTTCAGCGCCCTGAGCCAGGTCGAAGAGTTCGGAAAGCTCTTGGTCTGAGTGGTCAGATCCTGGAGCAGCTTGCTCGCCATGTAGCGAGTTGTCTCGGTGTTCCCGAACTCGACCACGTCGGGAGCGGTGCCGCCTGCAAGCGCGGCGTCGAGCTTCGTGAGGTGGTCGCCCCACGTCTGGTACTGGACATCGACCTCGACATCGCCGTGTTTCGCCCTGAACGCGTCGTTGGTCGAGGTGACGACCTGTTTCCAGCCGGACTCCGCGTCGTTCTGCAGCCAGACGACGATCTTGGTCGCGGACTGGCGGTCGGGCTTCGAGGAGCCAGCGGAGGCTGCGACAGCAGAGACGAGCAGCGCCGCAGCGAGCGCGAGGGCTCCGATCGAGCGTCGTTTCATTGAGCTACCCCCAGTGCGTTGCAGCGGCCGCGGTCCCGCTCCCCTGGATAGTGGCCAGACGGGGCCGTCACGATGTAGCCGCCAATTGGTTCATACCAGTTGGCCACGGCCCGGAGACTGGCACAAACCATTAGGCGTGTCAAGGGCTGGTCAACGCCCGGCGGCGGCGATACTCGCGGCTCGCCGCGCTTCCTGCGGACGGGTGAGATCGCTGACGAGCCGGTAGCGATCGCCGCGGTAGATCGAGCGGACATACTCGACGATCGTCCCGTCGGCCGCTTTCGTCGTGCGCTCGAATAGGAACGCGGGCGAGTGGAGCGGGACGCCGAGCGCGGCGGACTCCTCCTCGTTCGTCACCGTCGGCTCGATCGCCTGGCTCCCGCCGACCACGATGACCCCGAACCGGTCCTCCAGCAGCTCGTAGAAAGAGTGCTGCTCGAGATCCTTGGCCGTCAGGCCCGGAACGAGCGCTTCGGACACGTGCAGGGTCTCGATCGCCATCGTTTCACGATCTGCGTAGCGAAGCCGTGTGACGACGACGATGCGCTCGGACGGAGAGACATGGAGGAGGCGGCCCAGCCGCGCGCCGGCGGCGACCGTTTTCAGCTCCATGGTCTTGCTCGAAGGCACCATCCCGCGCCGTTGCATGTCCTCGGTGAACGAGGTCATCGTCAGCTCCTGCGCGATCTTCGGCTCGCTAACGAACGTTCCCGCGCCGTGGCGGCGCTCGAGGAAGCCCTCGCGGACGAGGTCGTCGAGCGCCGCGCGGACAGTCAGCCTCGAGACGCGGAGGTCGCCGCTCAGCTGGCGCTCGGAGGGGATCGCCTCACCGACGCCGAGGCGCTCGATCAGGTCGAGCACGCGCTCGCGGGTCTCGCTCTGCTTCGTCAAGCTCGCCCCGCGGTGGTGGTGGTTAAGTCCATTTGCTCGACAACGTCGGCCACCAGCGCCTTGCCCGTGTCGCGAGCAAAGAAGTGGAACGCAGATGGGTCGACGGCGAGCTCGAGCGACTCGCCGACACGCGCCCGCGTCTTCGGATCGACCCTGGCGCTGAAGAGCGCCGTCGGCTCCGCGAGCAACGTTGCCTCGTCCTGAGCCTCGAGCATCTCCGCGGTGATCCGCGGTGCGTCGACGCGGAAGAACGTGTGCGAGTCCGCGCCGAGCTCCTCGAGCACGGCGACCGAGACCTCGATCGTGGGCAGCCCGGAGGGCGCGAAGGCCGCATCCTCGAAGCTCTCCGGCCGGATGCCGAGAACGACCTCCTTCGGCTGCCCGGAGGGGCGGCGGTCGGGATCGAGTGGGACACGGAACTGACCGAAAATCACCTCGTTTCCCTCGATCCGGGCGTCGACGAGGTTCATCGCCGGCGAGCCGATGAACGCGGCGACGAAGAGATCCTGGGGTGACTCGTAGAGTTTTTGCGGCCGGTCGATCTGGAGGATGCGCCCGTCGCGCATCACCGCGACGCGCTGCCCGAGCGTCATCGCTTCGACCTGGTCGTGCGTGACGTAGACGGTCGGCACTCCCAGCCGCGCGTGGAGCTCGGAGAGCGACGCGCGCATCCCGACGCGCAGCTTCGCGTCGAGGTTCGAGAGCGGCTCGTCCATCAGGAACGCCTTCGGCTCGCGGACGATCGCCCGGCCCATCGCAACCCGCTGCCGCTGCCCGCCGGAAAGCTGGGCCGGCCTGCGGTCGAGCAGGTCCCTCAGCCCGAGCAGCTCGGCGGTCTCCTCGACACGGCGCGCCGCGTCCTTTTTCGGGATGCGCCGCACCTTGAGGCCGTAGCCGAGGTTCTGACGGACGTTCATGTGCGGGTAGAGCGCGTAGCTCTGGAACACCATCGCGACGTCGCGCTGGCGTGGCGGGCGGTCGGTGACGTCCTTGCCGTCGATCGTGACGCGGCCAGCCGTCGCCTCCTCGAGGCCGGCGATCAGGCGGAGCAGCGTCGTCTTCCCGCAGCCCGAAGCGCCGACCAGGACGATGAACTCGCCGTCCTCGATCGTCAGGCTCAGGTCACGGACCGCGGCGAAGCCGTTCGGAAAAGTCTTCGTGACACGCTCGAGAACGATCCCGGCCATGAGTGCGCCGACAATACCACCACCACCCGCTCATGAAAAGATTGGTATTGACCACCGCGCCGTCGAGCGCGTACACTCAGCGAACTTGAGCGACGCCGGCACTCACTCTCCAGAGAGCCTCGACGGCCTGGTCACCGAGGCGGGTGGCGCCGCGGACGCAGACTACGAGCTCCGGTCGACCGAGGAGCTGGTGGAGCTGATGGGCGCCGCGAACGCCGACGTGCCTGCGGCGGTCCAGTCAAGTTCTGCCGCAATCGCCTGC
>JBKPFE010000049.1:0-3450 GCA_046728705.1 Actinomycetota bacterium | reverse complement strand
TCGCTCGGCAAGGGCATGCGCGAGTTCAAGGATGCCGTGAGCGGGCGGGACGACGACGAGCGCGCACCGTCGCTCCCACGTGCCCCGGAGGACGAGGAGAAGGTCGCCTCGCCGCCGCGCGAGCACGACCGCGTCTCCTAGGTCTCCGCTCATGAGGCGGCTCCCGCGCCGGCTCGGCTACGGCGAGGAGGCCACGCTCGTCGAGCACCTCGACGAGCTCCGCTCGCGACTAATCGTCTCGCTGCTCGCCGTCGGGCTTGCCTTTCCGATCACCTACTACTTCCACGAGAGGCTGATCGAGTGGTTGATCCGGCCCCTGCCCGATGATCGGGAAGGCGACATCGTCACGCTCGGCGTCGCCGAGCCGTTTACGACTGCGGTCAAAGTCAGCTTTTACGCCGCGCTGGCGGTCGCGTTTCCGGTCCTCATCTGGCAAGCGTGGAGTTTCTTCGCCCCGGCCGTCGAGGAGGGGCGTCAGCGGATTGTCGCGCGCTTCGTCGCCTTCGCAACGATGTTATTCGCCGGCGGCTTGGCGTTCGCCTACTTCGTCATCCTTCCTCCGGCGCTCCGTTTCCTGACCCAGTTCGATGATGAGCTGTACAGGGTCGACCTCCGCGCGAGCTACTACCTCTCGTTCGTCACGCTGCTGATCTTCGCCACGGGTCTCGTCTTCCAGCTGCCGATCTTCGTCCTTGCGCTCGTGCGGCTCGGGATCCTCACGTCCACGCAGCTCCGCCGGAACCGGAAGATCGGCTACGTGGCGCTCCTTGGTGGAGCGATCCTCCTGCCGACAGTCGATCCAGTTTCGCTCGCCCTCGAGGTCGCGCCGCTCTGGATCCTGTTCGAGCTCTCGATCTGGGCCTCGGTGTTCATGGAACGGCGCTGGAAGGCCGCGGCGCTACATCCGGCACCTGAGTGAACGTCTTCAAGAATCCTTGATCCGAAGGCGACCTGGCGCTCGCTACGCTAGGGGCCCGCATGGCTAGATCTGCACAGCGGCGAAACAGACAGCAGCGACAGCGTCGACCGACGCCGCGCGCCACTGCCCCTGCCGCCCGGCCCGCGGCGGCGGGCTACGAGGACACGATGTTCTTCCCCCGCTTGCGCCGGCAGGCGAAGTGGATGTTCGTGTTCCTGGCCGTCGTGTTCGGTCTCGGCTACGTGATCTTCAACGTCGGCGGGACGATCCCTGGCGTCGGTCTCGGGGACGTGCTGCAGAACATCGGGCAGGACACGGGCGGACCGAGCGAGGGCGACGCGCGCCAAAAGATCGAGGACGAACCCAACAACCCGACCGGCTACCACGACCTAGCCACTGCCCTCCAACGCAACGGGAAGAACGATGAAGCGATCGCCCCGCTCGAGCGCTACATCAGCTTCCGGCCCCGTGATCGGTCCGCGCTCGGCCAGCTTGCCGGGATCTACTTGACCCAGGCGAGGGGCGCCCAGGAAGAGGCGGTCCGGGCGCAGGCCGAGCTGACGCAGCTGACGGGCGGCGACGTCTTCTCGCCCGACCCTTCGAGTCCGTTCGGGAAGCAGTTCGGCGCGGGCCAGATCACCCAGATCGAAGCGGACAAGCTCACCCAGCGCCTGAACGAGAACTACGTCACGGCGCAACAGGCGTTCCAGAACGCGACGAGCACGTACAAAAAGCTGATTGCCGCCATCCCGGGCGCCGAGGAGGCCGACCAGCCCTCGATCTTCCTGCAGCTTGCCTTCGCGGCCCAGTCGGCGAACGACCTGAAGGAAGCGATCGCGGCCTACAAGCGCTACCTCGCTGTGGCGCCGGACTCGCCGAACGAGGTCGGCGTCCGGCAGCAGATCAAGCAGCTCGAGGCGGCGCTGAAGGCCCAGGCTTCGCAACAGGGCGGCGGTTAGACTCCCTCGAGCTTTTCCTACCGAGGGGGACGGGTGAACTTCGAGATCAAGACCGAGCGGCTTGACGACAACGCCTACGTGATCGCGCTCGCGGGCGAGGTCGATCTCTACACGGCACCGGAGTTCAAGCAGCAGCTGCTCGACGTAATCGGCCAGGGCGCCAAGGACGTCGTGGTCGACTTCTCCGACACGACGTTCATCGACTCGACGACGCTCGGAGTCCTCGTCGGCGGGGTCAAGCGGCTGCGCACGAACGAGGGTCAGCTGTCCCTGGTCTGCAGCGACCGCAACATCACGAAGATCTTCGAGATCACCGGGCTCGACCGCGTCTTCACGATCTACGAGAGCCGTGACGAGGCGGTTTCGCGGATCGGGCCGGCGACACAACCGTCGGCATAGGTTGAAGCGGGCGGCGCTCCTCTCGCTCGCCGCGCTCGCACTCGCCGGGTGCGGGACCGGAGGGCTCGCAGAGGAGAATGCCGACACCTCGCAGGGCAAGCTCCTGTTCAAGCAGCGCTGCGGTGGGTGCCACACGCTGAGAGAGGCCGACACGCAGGGCTCGACGGGAAATCCCGCCGGTGGACCGAACCTGGACCAGGCGTTCGCGGGACCAAAGCGCGAAGGTTTCGAGGAAAGCACGATCCGCGAGGCCGTTCGAGACCAGATCAACTTCCCGACGCCGCCGATGCCCGAGGATCTGGTCGAAGGCGCTGATGCGGACGCGGTCGCGGCCTATGTCGCAACGGTAGCCGCGGATCCGGAGGCCAAGGTGGCGCTCCCGGCCGGGGCCGGCGGGAACGATCCCAAGCTCCTGTTCGAGTCCAACTGCGGCACCTGCCACGTGCTCGCGGACGCCGGAACCAGCGGCACGATCGGGCCGAACCTGGATCAGGCCAAGCCGTCGCTCCAGAGGGCGATCACCCAGATCACGAACGGCGGCGGCGGGATGCCGCCATTTAAAGGTCAGCTGACGCAGGCGCAAATCCGCGCGCTGGCGCAGTACCTCGTCCGCGTCACCGGCCAGGGGTAGTTTCTCGCGGCGGAACGGGCTTTGCCCGTTCCGCTCTCCCTCACGCCCAGGGTCAAGGAAGCGGCGCCATGCGACTGGGCCGCGCGCCGCGAAGCGGGCCCCGCTTCATACACTCGCTGAAGTCGCGAGACTCTCAGCGAAGCGATCTAGCCCGCTATCTCTTCGCGCTCGGCCTCGAGGTCGACGACGACGTGCGTGATCGGCACGTCGAACCGCGCACGGGCGCCTGTCACCACCCCCCGCTCGAGCCATAGCGAGCGGCCTTCTGGATGCGTCGAGATGATGATCTCGTCGGCACCGAAGGTCCTGAGCGCGTCCTCGATCGCCTGTAGAGGATCGGCCTCGCCGACCTCGCCCTCGCAGTTCACGCCCACCTCGCGGAGCCGAGAGAGGCTGTGTTCGAGTCGTTCCTGCGCCTTCGCGCGAGCCTGGTCCTCGTCGGATGCGATGTACCGCATCCGCGACAGCAGCGTCGGACAGATCACGCGCACCCGCTCCTCGTAGTCCTCGGCCCGCCGCCGGATCTCCTCGCGCAGCGTCTC
>JBKPFE010000367.1:0-3336 GCA_046728705.1 Actinomycetota bacterium | reverse complement strand
CAGCTGTGACTTTTCGCGCAAGGGCGCTAAGGTCGAGTGATGAAAGGAGCTGGGCCTACCCAGCTCCTCGAGCGGAGCGAGGAGCTGGCGCGGATCGAGTCGGCGCTCGCGGAGGCTCGCACGGGGCGCGGCACGTTCGTGTTGATCGAAGGGCCGCCCGGGATTGGCAAGACGGCGCTGCTCGCTGCGGCGCGGACCGCGGCGGCGGACGGCGGAATGCGCGTGCTTCGGTCGCGGGGGGCCGAGCTGGAGCACGATTTCGCCTTCGGAGTGGTGCGTCAGCTTTTCGAGCCCCCACTGGCCGAGGCATCGGAGCTCGAGCGCGCCGATTTGCTGCAAGCCGCTGCCGGCGTGGCGGCCGGCCTGCTCGGGCTCCCAGGAGCACCGCCTGCGGAGGGCCCGCCCGCGTCGGGCGTCGATCCCTCGTTCGCGGTCCTCCACGGCCTCTACTGGCTTTGCGCGAATCTGACCGCCGTCGGTCCGCTCTGTGTAGTCGTCGACGACGCGCACTGGGCAGACGCCGCGTCGCTGCGTTACCTGGCCTTCCTGCTCACGCGCCTCCAAGAGCTGGACGCCGCGCTCGTTGTGGCGACGCGTCCTCTCGAGGCGGGCACCGATGAGCTGCTTGCGACGGTGGCGACCGATCCCTCGGCTGATGTGATCCGTCTTCCCCCGCTGACGAGAGCGGCCGTCGCCCAGCTTGTTGAGTCGAGCCTCGCTGGGGTTCCGGATCCGGTCTTCGTCGACGCCTGCCTGCGGGCAACGCGGGGGACGCCGTTCCTAATGCGCGTGCTATTGGAGGCGCTCAGCGAAGGAGGTATCGCTCCGACCGCGGAGGCCGCGCGCCACGTCGAAAAAATGGGCGCGCGAACGGTCGGCCGCTCGATTCGCCTCAGGCTCCGTCGGCTGCCGGAGCATGCGGGACGCCTCGCTCGCGCGCTGGCGATTCTCGAGGAGGGCGATCTTTTCCAAGCGGCGCGACTCGCGCGCCTTGAAGAGGTCGAGGCGGCCGAGGCGGCCGAACTGCTGATGACCGCGGGGATCCTCGAGCCCGGCCGGCCGCTTACGTTCATCCACCCGATCGTCCGCAGCGGTATCTACTCAGACCTCACCAGCGCGGAGCGCGCACAAGGCCACCGCGATGCCGCACGACTGCTCGCCGAGCAGCCGGGCGCGCACGAGCGGGTCGCCAAGCACCTCCTGGCCAGCGAGCCCGCCGGCGACGGCTGGGTCGTCGAGCGGCTTGTCGAAGCCGCGTGCACCGCGGGGAAGCAGGGCGCTCCCGAGTCGGAGGCGGTCTTCCTGCGCCGAGCGCTCGCTGAGCCACCGCCGCCGGACGAGCGATCGGCATTGCTGCTCGACCTCGGAATGGCCGAGGCTAGCGTCGGGTTCGCCGAGTGGCCCGAGCACTTGCAGCGGGCCGTGGACACCGCGCCGAACGTCGTGGCAGCCGCCGAGGCAGCGATGGTGCTGGGGCTTGCCTTGAGCCGCGCTCAGCGCTTTGCGGAAGCGGTAGAGGTTCTTGATCGTGCAGCGTCGGCGCTCGATTCCCGCCACGCCGAGCTCGCGCTCCAGCTCGAGGCCGCGGCAGTCGTCGCAGCGATGTATGACCCCGTGACCACAACGTCGGTGGCCCTCCGTCGTGATGCGTTGCGCGAGCGGGCAGCCAGCGATGGGACAGCGCCACACGAATTCGTGGCCGCCGCCTCGTTCATCTCCGTCCTGATGAACCAGCCGGCTGGGGTCGGCGCGGGCCTCGCCACCCGGGCGCTTCTGGCCGGAGGCGACGCACCGAGTGGCTCGGACGGCAAGCCGTGGTTCCCGTTCGCAACGTGGTTTTCGGAGGCGACGTTCACGCTGCTTTGGGCCGAGCGGTATGCCCAGGTGCAGCCGCTGCTCGATGCCTCGATCGCGCAGGCGCGGATCACCGGCGACAGCGGTCGGCTTGCCCTCGGCCTGGCGAACCGCGGCTGGCTCGCGCTCCGACGCGGTGATCTCAGCGCGGCCGAGGGAGACGCCCGGACGGCGCTTGCCGCGACCGAGCTCCCCGCACCACCGATGTATCGCGTTGCGAACGGCGGTGTGCTCGTCAAGGCGCTCGTCGCTCAGGGCGAGCTCGACGCGGCCGAAGGGGTGCTCGCGCCGCTCGACTGCGAAGGAGAGAGCGGCTCGCTTTCGGCCGCAGTTCTTCGCGTCGCCCGCGGCCGGCTGCGGGTCGGACAGGGACGAGTCGCTGAAGGGCTCGAGGACCTCCTGGCCGTTGGCGCACGCCTGACGCGAGGGATGGTCACCTGCCCGGGTTTCATCCCCTGGCGGTCGGACGCCGCGCTCGCTTATCTCGCGCTCGGTGACCGCGACGCAGCGGAACGCCTCGCAGCAGAGGAGCTCGAGCTCGCCCAGGCGTTCGGCGCCCCGCGCGCACTCGGAGTGGCGAAGCGTGCCGCCGGCGTCGTGGCCGGTGGTGAGCGTGGGGAGGTCCTGCTCCGTGAGGCCATCGACGCCCTCGAGCGTGGCGACGCCAAGCTGGAAAGAGCGCGCGCTCTCACTGACCTGGGCGCCATGCTTCGGCGGCGCAATCGACGCACCGAAGCTCGAGAGCTGCTCCGCGAGGCACTCGACGCCGCCCACCGTTCGGACGCCAGACCGCTCGCGGAACAGGCCGAGACCGAGCTCCGGGCCACCGGCGCGCGCCCCCGCCGGGTCGTTCTCACCGGGCTGGACTCGCTGACAGCCAGCGAGCGCCGCATCGCCGAGCTCGCCAGCCAGGGACTCACCAACCGCGAGATCGCCCAGACCCTCTTCGTAACCGCACGCACGGTCGAGGGTCACCTCACGAGCGTCTTCCGCAAGCTGCGGGTCGACTCGCGAGACGAGCTTCCTGCCGTACTGACCGGCGGCGTTCCAGTTCCGGCCTAGTCGGGCGCTCGCCACACCCGTTCGCCATGTGCTTGCTCGTCGGTGGGTCGGAGGCCGGCGCGCATCGCGACCGCCGCCGAGGCTTGATGATCCGGATGGATGTAGGCGACGATGTTGTCAACACCGTGTTGCCGCAGCAAGCCGACGAGAGCCCGGGCCGCCTCTGAAGCGAACCCCTGGCTCTGCCAGTCGACTCCGATGACCCAGGCAACGTCGGCAGTCGACTCGCCGTCGCTCATGGTGAGCGTGGCCTGCACGGTGCCCGTCGCCTGCGCGTCGGAGCGGCGGCGGACGATCCAGTTGAGCCACACCTTGTCCGGGTCGGGAGAGCCGGCGACGAGCCTCGCGTAACGCTCGCGCAGCCCGGCGATCGTGTCCGGCTCGCCGCCGATGAACTCATGGAGCCGTTGATCGCCGAGC
>JBKPFE010000317.1:0-1150 GCA_046728705.1 Actinomycetota bacterium | reverse complement strand
CGCCGTCGCGAAACGGCTCACGGCGACCTCGATCAGCTCGTCGGAGAGGCCGCTCGTGAAGCTCGAGAGCCAGTAGTTGAGCGATCCGATCGGGTAGGCCTCGTCCAGGATCGTGTTCATCACCGGGTATGGCATGTTGCCGACCTCGACCACCAACGGTGCGCCCCAGGCCTTGAACGGCTCGAGGTCGCGCTCCGCCTCATCCGGGTCTCCTGTGTGGAAGACGACCATTGCCGAGAGCTTCGCGCCGGAGCCGTCCGGCGCGTGCACGAGCCCCGCGAACACGCTCAGATCGTCCGAGGCGTCCGCCACCGCCTCGCGGTAGAAGCGCAGCATGTCCGGCGCGGCATCGAGCGGGTGAGCGATCAGTCCGCCCACGATCGCGTGGACTGGGTGCATGCGGAAGGTGAACGACGTCGCGACGCCGAAGTTGCCCCCGCCTCCCCGAAGCGCCCAGAAAAGATCGGGGTGCGAAGCGGCGTCGACGTCGAGCACCTCGCCGTCCGCCGTCACGAGCTCGACCGCGAGCAGGTTGTCGGCGGCGAGCCCGTACTTGCCCATCAGCCAGCCGAGGCCGCCGCCGAGGGTGTAGCCGGCGATGCCGGTCGTCGAGATCAGGCCTCCGGTCACAGCCAGGCCGTGCTCGGCAGCTGCGGCGTTCAGCTCTCCCCAGATCACGCCGCCCTCGGCCGTGGCGGTTGCGTTGTCGGGATCGATTGCGATCCCTTTCATCTCGGCAAGGTCGATCATCAGGCCACCGTCCGTGACGGCGCGGCCGGCAACGTTGTGGCCGCCGCCGCGGATCGAGACCTCGAGCCTCGCCTGGCGGGCGAGGGCCAGAGCCGCAGCGACGTCGTCTTTCGTCCGGCAGCGGACGATCAGGGCGGGCCTGCGGTCGATGAGCCCGTTGTACAGGGCGCGAGCATCGTCGTACTTCGCGTCCTCCGGGCCGAGGACGGGTCCGGAGACCTGTTCAGCAAGCTCGGTAGCGAGTTTGGGGTCCAAGGATGTGCTCACGAGCTCTCCCTTCTCTCGATGGCATGACCGGTCGTGCGGCCGCGTAATCCATTGGGCTGACTCGAGCCCACTCTAAGCCGCATGTGGGAGCCTGTCTCTTATACACATCTGACGCTGCCGACGATTCAGTTGT
>JBKPFE010000256.1:0-4597 GCA_046728705.1 Actinomycetota bacterium | reverse complement strand
GGCGATCCGTGGACGAGCCGCACGCGCTTGCCGCCGAGCTCGAAGCGGAGGTCGAAGGGCAGGTCGTGCATGAACGCCTTTGACTGCTCGCTCGTGTGTGCGAGCGTCCACTCGATCGAGAGCTGCCCGATCTCGCGATCGTGCTGGTCGACATAGGCGCAGCCGCAGTCCTCGAGGTTGCGGGCGATCGCGTAGTCGTGGTTTCCGTAGATGGTCGGGATGCCGCGCTGTTCGATCAGCTCGCAGACTTCGTTCGGGTGCGGGCCGTATCCGACCAGGTCGCCGCCGTAGTAGACAGCCTCCGCCCCCAGCTCATCGATTCGCTCGAGAGAGGCCTCGAGGGCCGGAAGGTTGGCGTGCGAGTCGGTGATGACTGCGACGCTCAGACCTCGTCCCTCATCTCAGCGGCGGGGGCCAACGCCCAAGCCGTGGACGCAACATGGACACCACATCGCCACAAGACTTCACATTCGGGCGGTCAGACGTAGCCCTTGCGGCTGAGCCATTGCAAGGACGCATATCCCCAGATCGGAGGCAGGTAGAAGGTGCAGAGGCGCTGGGTGACGGCGACTGCAAATGCTGTCGACTCATCGACCCCCATCGTGATGAGGCCGGCTGAGAGAGCCGCTTCAGCTGCTCCAATCCCCCCGGGCACCGGTATCAGGCTCGAGAGGACCGAGGCCGCTGTGTTGACGAAGACAAGCTGTGCCAGATTCAGCTCGACGCCGTAGGCGAGACACGTCGCCCCCAGGGCGAGCGCATAGAGCAGCTCAGAGCCAACGTTCCCGCCGAAGAGCTCCAGTCGCTTCCGCCGGACGCGGGCCACACTCCAGAGGCTGGAGAACGCGCCGCGTACTCCCGGCACGACCATGGCATGCAACTTCGGTACCGCCAGGATCACGACGACGCTGACGACGACCGCGAGTCCGATCGCCGCGACGAGACGAGTGTCAGGCCCCGCGCCGCGGAATTGGCTCGTTTCCACGTCGGCTCGCACGACCGGGAGGGTCAGCAGTAAGAGCGCCACCTGAACCATCGTCTCCGACACGTCGTCGACGACTCCCGCAGCCACTGCCTGCGCGCGGGAGATCCCCATCCGCTGGAGGAAACGCAGGTTCATGCCGATTCGACCTGCCGAGCTGGGCACCGTCAGGTTGACGAACTTCATTGCCGATTGCAGCAGGACGCAGGGCAGAAGCGGGAGCGGCGCCGCCACCGCTCCTCGTACCGACACTCCAGATCCGATGAACGTGGACTGGGCGAGGATCAGCGCGACGACCACCCACGCGAGATCGGCCTTGCCACGCTCATCGGCGATCGTGCCGAACCCGATGTCGGCGAGCTTGGTGATGAGCACGTAGGCGGCGAAGATCACAGCCGCGGTGAGGAACAGGTCCTTCGCTCGGACCCGGCGCAGCGGCGCGATCTCGGGCGGCTTCTCCTTGCCTGCCGCTTCGGCGGCGGCGGCGCGAAGGTCCTTGAGACCGACTTCGTGCGTGCGTGCGAGGTCTCGGAGATGCGGTGTGAGCGCAGCGCGCTGCAGGTACGGCAGCACGCGGGCGACGGGCTCGCCCCAGCCGGCAGCGACGGCTCTCCCCAACGTGCGCTCCGGGCCGACGAGGACGGTGCACGCGACGAGAAGCTCCGCCAAGTCGATGTCGAGCGTGGACTGCGGCGCGCCGAGCGTGGCCGCCGACAGGTTGACCAGCATCGGCCCGTCGTCGTCGACGAGCACGTTGCTCGCATTCAGCCTGCCGTGGGAGATGTCGGCGGCGTGAAGCAACGCCACCTGCCGCCACAAAGCCTCCAGTGTCTCGTCGCTCACCTGGTCGGGGTTGGAGAGTTCGAGGGGAGCGAGGTTTGGCTCCCTGGTGACGAGCAGGGCGTCGCCATCGGGACCGAGGCCGACCATGACCACTTCGGGCACGCTGACACCGGCCTGCGCAGCCATGAGCGTCGCGAGCGCCTCGTGCTCGACCTGCTCGAGCCTGCCGACCGGCGCGCTTTGCGGAGGGTCTCGGTAGGCGAGGAGGCGCCAGCGACGGGCGAGCCGCTGGGTGTCCTGGGCGTCCCGACCAAGCACGCGCACCTTCAGCGGCCCGTCCGCGTCATGCCCGACGAACTCCGCCGCGCCGACGCGTTGGCGCTCGGCGATCTTCAGATCGGTGACATCGACCCCCAGCGTCGCCAGGGCATTGCGTACCTGTTCCGCAGGCGGGACCGCCGCCGCCGTACCGAATGCCAATCGCACGAGCGAGGCGGCACCCAGGCCGAGTGCAAGACCACCGAGCGCGCCGGACGGCAGCGCGGCATCCAGCGCGACAGTGCCGAGCGCTGCCAAGGGAACAAGCCAGGTGGCCAGCCGACGAACCGGTTGGACGAGCTCCGGGCCGGCGACCGCAAGGACCGCGGTCGCCGCTGCGAGGCGCAGCTCGGGGAATCCCCATTGCGACAACAGGTGGGCCTCGAGCGGGAACCAGTCGGACTCGACGACGCGACCGAGCACCACGCCGAGTCCGACCAGGAGGAGGAGTGCCGCTATGAGATCGCGCGCCAGGAGCCAGCGGCGGCGGAGCAGAACGTCAGCGACGACGACAAGTGCGAGCGCGAGCGCGCTCACGAATGCAACGCGCCAGACCGCTTCGGCCCAGCCGAGAACGGTGATTAGAGCCTGGGCGACGTCGGCGTCTTGGGCGGGAGCCGACGACGCAATAACGGCTGCCAGACCGGTGACGATCGCACCGGCCGCCAGGACCACACCGTCGATCGTTCGGCGGTTCCTGCGACCGGGCTCTGCCGCCGTGAGCAAGGCGGCTTGTCTGGACCAGGCAGCCGACACGGCCCGATTGTTCCGTGTCGGGGGTGCCCGGGTCGTCAGTTCGAGATCGGTTCGGTCGGTTCGACCGTGGAGCTAGGTGCGAGCAGCCAGGTTGTCCGCGTCCACTCTCGCCTGCACCGCGCCGAGCACCGCGTACTCGGCCTCGGTGATTGCGGACGCGGCGAAGTGGATGGCGTTGCGCGCGTCGACCTCGGCCCACTGGGCGTCGCGCTCGGCGACCCCGGCGTCCATCTCGGCCTTCTTGGCATCCACGCGCTCTCGAATGCGCTTGACATGCTGGTCCCAATTGCTCTGGACCTCCTGCCAGCTACGTTCGGCCTCACTGGCGGTGTCCTGCGCCTTGGTGAGCAGCTCGGAAGAGAGATCGTCGGCGCTCTTGCGTACCTCGTCGACCTTGGCCTTCAATGCTTCCTTGTCCTGTGAGGCCGCTTCCCTGACGGTCCGGTCGGCCTCCTCGACCTGCGCTTTGAGCTTCGTGAAATCGTCCGACACCGACATGCGCAAACCTCCTTGCGTTGTGAAGGACGGATAGAACTAACGGTGCCATTTAAGGCAAATCGGTGTGAGAGCGCGTCACCCAGAGAGGATGATCCAGGCGCGCAGAGTGCAGGAGTCGGCGGGGCCGGCGAGTACCCGTCGCTGTGCAGGAAAGCGCTCCCGGCTCGCCGTCGACAGATAGGCGGGCGCTGAGCATCTCGATCACTCCGCAGACGATGTTCATCGCCGCTGCAATCGTTGCGGTCGTCTGGGCGTTCGTCGCGGTGCGCACTTCGGTCCTCGCGCTCTTCCTAGCCCTGTTCTCAGCTCTCGTGCTCGAGCCGGTCGTGGCACTCGTGCAGCGCAAGCTCCACCTTGGCCGGGGTCCCGCGGCGCTGATCGTCGTGTTGGGGGTCGTCGCCTTCGCGCTCCTGGCGGCGTTCGTCCTGATCGAGCCGTTCGTCACCGAGCTCCGCGACTTCGTCGACACGCTCCCGTCGATCGTGCAGGACATCCGCGACTCGTCGATCGGCTCGTGGATCGACGCGCACAGCCAGGCGCCGGAGAAGTCTCAGGAGAACGTGAAGCAGATCGCCGAGGCGATCGGGACAGCGGCCGGCGGGGTGCTCGGTGTCACGGTTTCCGGCTTCAGCCTGATCCTGAGCCTCGTGACCGCGGTGTTCCTGACTCTGTTCCTGATCATGGACCTGCCGCGGATCGTTGGCGCGGTCGACAGCGTGCTCGACCCGGCCGGCTCGGCACGGCTGCAGCGGATCATGCCGGCGGTCGTCACAGCGGTCTCGCGGACGATGCTCGGCAACATCGCGATCTCGATCATCTGCGGGACGATCTACGGGCTCTCGGCCTGGGCGCTCGGCCTACCGTTCCCGCTCGCGCTCGCACTCATCGCGGGCTTCCTTGACCTGATCCCGATGGTCGGCGCGACTGTGGCGGGCGTGATCCTCGTGCTCGTCGCTCTCACCCAGGGGCTCACCGAGGCGGTGATCATGCTCGCGATCGTGCTCGTCTACCAGCAGATCGAGAACTACGTGCTGCAGCCGACGATCCTCGGCAAGGCGGCCGACGTCTCCGGCTTCTTCGTGATCGCGAGCGTCCTCGTGTTCGGGACGCTGCTCGGCGTCGTCGGGGCGATCATCGCTGTCCCGATCGTCGCCTCGATCCAGATCGTGGTCCGGGAGCTGACCGCAAAGCGCCGGGCGGAGATGGCGGCCCTTCGATCATCAGACGCCGCTCGCGCTCCACCAGCCGTCGCGTGACGCT
>JBKPFE010000383.1:0-5170 GCA_046728705.1 Actinomycetota bacterium | reverse complement strand
CGCCGTCCCCGGAGCCCAACGAAGTGCTCGTGTCCGTGTACGGCTCGTCGGTCAACGGTGCCGACGTCCCCATCGCGGCCGGGATGCTCAAGGACATGGTCGAGTACGAGTTCCCGGTGACGCTCGGACGGGACTTCGCCGGTGTCGCCGAGCAGGTCGGGTCGGCCATCAGCCGGTACAGGGCAGGCGACGAGGTCTTTGGGTTTGTTCCCCACGCCGACCCGACCGTGCACAAGGGAAGCTGGGCCGACCAGGTCGCGGTCCGCGAAGACGCCACAGCTCGAAAGCCCGGAAGCGTCGACTTCGAGACCGCCGGCGCGGCGCCGCTGGCGGGTATTTCCGCGCTCGCCGCCCTCGAGGCGCTCGAGCTCTCCGAGGGTGCCGCCGTCCTCGTCATCGGCGCCGCCGGTGGTGTTGGCAGCTTCTTCGTTCAGCTTGCCGCCGCAGCGGGCGCGAACGTCATTACCCCGGGGCTTCCCGAAGACCATGAGTACCTGCGCGGGCTGGGCGCCGCCGAGGTCATCGAACGCAGCGCGAATATGGCCGCGCAGGTCCGAGCAGCACCTGGACGGCGTCGACGCGCTTCTCGACCTGGTCTCGTTTACGCCCGACGACTCTGTGCTCAAGCGGGGAGGACGGCTTGCCTCAACGCTCGGCGCCGCCGGAGAAGGGCCCGGCCGTAGCAATCTGATGGCAGTCCCGACGACGCCGAATCTCGAGCGCCTCGCCCAGCTGCTCGACGCCGGTGCCCTGCGCGTCCCAATCCAACACACCTACCCGCTCGAGCAGGCGGGCACGGCCTTGGACGCCCTTCCGACCACGCACACACAGGGAAAGCTCGCGATCACGGTCGGCTAGACCTCGCAGCGATCCGAGGCTGTGCGATCAGGATGAGTAGTCCGATTGCCGCCGCGGCGCCGAGCACCCACAGGACGAGGCCGGCGCCTGTGTGAACGCCGCCGACGGTGAGCACGAGCGTGCTTGCGGCGAGCGCCGCGCCGAGGAGCAGAAACACGGAGGGCAGGCGCGCGAGCGGTCGCTCCTCCGCCCCGTCCCGGAGCTCGAGTGACCACGAGCCGAAGTCGACGACCGCCAGTAGCGCAACGGCTACGAGCGGCGCCGCCCGGTCAACCGCTTCTCCGCGGTCTGCGAGCGAGAGGGCGTAGGCCACGAGCAGCAGCGCCGACCCGACGACGAGCCCGTCGTCCCAGGCAACGAGCACCGCCGCGAGGATGAGCGCGACCCCTGCAACACCCGCGAGCGCAGCGAGTCCGCGGCTCTCGTCAATCCAGGCAACATAGACCGTCAACGCGGCGGCGAGGATGAGCGCGGCCGCGGCCGTCGCTACGCGTGCACTACGCGCGCCCGGCGTCGGAACTCCTCCATCGCTCGAATCGTGGCTTCCAGAGATACGTCCTCGTTCCACTCGACGACCGCGATCCCACGCGCGCGGAGCCGGCTGCGGAGCAGGTCGCGCTCGAGCCGCAGCAACCGATCGGCGAGCTCGGCCTCCTCGCCCTCGACCTCGAGATACGGAAACGGCGGGATCTCTACCACCGCGAGATCGAAGCCGCGGCCGCGCAACTCGAGCAGGGTGCGCACGATCGCGTCTTCGAGCAGCGGCGAGACGGCGAGGACAAGCGCCTTCGCCGGGATCGTTCGGAGCGGGATCGCCAGCGGACGCGGCTCCTTGCCGCCGGGGACGAGCGCGCGCACTTCGAGGAGGGTGTCGACAATGCGGTGGACCTGCGTGGCGCCGCTTCCGGGGCGAAGCCAGCGGAGCCCGCCGCCGACCGCGAGCAAGCCGACTCGGTCGCGCCGGGCGAGGTAGCGCTCAGCTAGCGCGGCAGTGGCACGCACGCATTCGTCGAGCGGCGCACCTCGGGGACTCCCCATGTCCGTGAGAACGTCGAGGAGCAGCAGCACCGCCGTGTTCCGCTCGGGGTGGAACTGGTTGACCACGAGTTCGCCGCTGCGCGCGGTCGCGCGCCAGTTGACTCGGCGAAGGTCGTCGCCCTCGAGGAATGGCCGCAGTTCCGCCAATTCGATCCCCTCCCCCTTCGCGCGCGCTACCTCGTCACCGACCGAGACCTCGGTCTCGGAGGGGCGTGCGACGGCGCGCAGCGGCTCAGCCTGAGCGTGGACGCGGAGCAGGGTTCCGAGCTCAATCTCTTGCTCGTGTGCGACGAGCCTCAATCGGTCGTAGCGTCGCAGGCGCACACGCGCGTCCGAGTAGGCGCCCCAGCGCTCACAGCGAAGCGTGAGGTCGAGCGTGCGAGTCTCGCCGTCCCGTAGCGCGAGCGCGCGCAGCTCGTCCCGCTCGACGACGAGACCGGGCGGCAGTGCGAAGCGGATCTCGAGCCTGTTGCTCGCTGAATCCGCTTGGAGCTCGAGCTTTCCCGCCACGCGGTCGCCTTGGTGCACTCGGTGGCGGTGGAGGCGGAGCGAGCCGGTGAGCGGTCGCATTCGATGCTGAAGTCCGGCAAGGGCGAGGAGTGCGGTTGGCGCGGCAACGGCAACCAGCTCTGGGCGGCCCGCAGCGAGCGCGGCGAAGACGCCGATAGCCGTCAGCCAGACCGCGGCGCGCAACCGCGGCGTCGCGAGCAGGCTCACGCCCGCGGCGGCGTCAGGTCTTCGGCCGCCGGCGTCGGCACTTGGTCGAGACACTCGTCCACAATCTCGTCACCCCGGATCCGCTGCAGCCACAGCTCGGGTGCGAGCGTCAGCCGGTGCGCGAGTGCGGGGACGGCGACGGCCTTCACATCTTCCGGCGTTACGAAGCCGCGCGAGTCGAGCATCGCCCGTCCGCGAGCGAGCTTGAGCAGCGCGAGCCCGCCGCGCGGGCTAGCGCCCACCTGCACACGGGGGTTCTCGCGTGTGGCGCGAACGAGCCGCGCGATGTAGTCGAGGATGCTGTCGGCGACGTGCACCTGCTCGAGCGACTGCTGCATCTCGACGAGCGTCGGCCCGTCGACGACCGAGTCGATCGCGACCTCGTCGGCAGCGCGCTCCAGCCGGCGCGCCAGGATCTCCCGCTCGCCCTCCAGCGACGGGTAGCCGATACGCAGGCGGAGCAGGAAGCGGTCGAGCTGCGCCTCCGGCAGCGGATAGGTGCCCTCGTACTCGATTGGGTTCTGCGTCGCGATCACGACGAACGGGCTCGCGAGTAGACGGGTCTCACGACCGCTTGTCACCTGCCGTTCCTGCATCGCCTCGAGCAGCGCCGCCTGCGTCTTCGGCGGGGCGCGGTTGACCTCGTCGGCGAGCAGCAGATTCGTGAAGATCGGGCCCGGCCGGAACTCGAACTCGTTCTCGCGTTGGTTGTAGATCGCCGAGCCGGTGATGTCGGCAGGCAAGAGATCCGGCGTGAACTGCACGCGCATGAACTCGACGTCGGTCGCCCGCGCGAACGAGCGTGCGATCAATGTCTTCGCTAGGCCCGGGAAGTCGTCGATCAGGACATGGCCATCGGCGAGGATCCCGAGCAGGACGAGCTCGAGCGCGTCGCGCTTGCCGACGATCGCCCGCTCGACCTCGGCGAGGATCCGGCCCGAAAGCTCCGATGAGGTTGTCAGCGACAGCATCGTCAGATCCGCTCCAGCGCTTCGATCACTTCGCGGAGCTCGCCCTCCCGCGGCGGCGCGAACTTGTCCCCTTCTGGCCGACGCTCGAGTGCGAGCCACGCTTCCTCGCCGAGCAGCTCGCGCGCCTCCTCTCCCCTGAGCCGCAAGCCATGGGAAGCGAGTCGCTGCTCGGCAATCTCACGGAGGCGCGGACGCAGCTGCTCAAAGTAGACGCCGGACGCCTGTGCCAGCTCGATTCGACGCTTCGCTCGCTCGAAGAACGGCGGCGTCTCAGGCTCTTCCGTGACCTCCCGGCGAGGCAACCGCTCGAGCCGGGCGAAACGAGAGAGTGTCCGGGTGACAACAACGGCTCCGGCCAGAGCGATGAGTGCAAGCCCGTAGATCCGGGCTACGTCGACCGGCGAAAACGCACCGACCAGAATGAGTGCGACCGCCGCGGCCGCCGAGAACAGGATGAGGGAGCGGACCTGCCGACTCACGGCGGCTGGCTCACCTCCGCACGCAGCAGCTCGAGCGCCCCGATTGCCCGCTGTTTATCACCCTCTCCCATCGGCTCGACGCTGAACTTTGCCCGCTCGAAGAGCTCGGTGAGGGCGCGAGCGGCTCGGCCGTTGGCGGTAATCCGCTCTAGGACGCGCACGAGATACTCGAGTGGGGCCTCCGCAGGACGTCGTGCGTTCCCTGCGCGCTCGAGCGCTCGTTCCATGCGGGCGTAGCAGGCGATGATCGCCCGGCGAACGTCCCGCTCACGACGAAGGTCATCGAGCGATTCGTCGACGGCCTGCAGCATCGCTTTGTCTTCGTCCTCTGGCTCGGCCAACGCACCGCGGCGGCGCTCGGTCAGACCTTTGGCACCGAGCACGACGAGCGCGGCGGCGAGCAGCGCGACGCCCGCAATGACGGCTGCTGCGATGGCCGCGAACGTGTTATCGCTCAAATGAAAGTAGTCATCGGCCGGCCCAGGCTCCCGCGGTCGCCGTCGCCGCGGGAGGCTCCCTCCCCCGCCTGGCGGCGCGTCGACAGGCGCGAGCAGCAGCGCAATCAGAACCGCGAGCAGCGCGGTGATCAACAGCGCGGCAATCAGCTTCCGGCGGTTGTCGCCGAAGATCGCGTAGCCGCTCCCGAACGTAACCACGCCCACGCCGATCACGAGCACCGCCACGACGCCGAGCAGCACCATGACAACTGCGAGCTCGGAGGACGAGAGCGGATCGCCGCTGTCGAGTTGAGCCGTGGTCGCCAGGGAGACCAGGGCGAGCAGCGCGAGCGCCGCGGCCATGCTCCCAGCACCTGAAAACGCGAACTTGCGGGACCTTGTCTGCAGTCCCTCTCTGTCGTGGGGCATCTGCCCTGGAGATCGTGCCCGCGATCTGCCGCGACCGCAAGACTTGACGTGGACTGAGCCACGGCGCATCGTCGTTTTCATAGTTGTGGCACAGACGCAGTACGCGAAGAAGGGCGACGCGCATATCGCCTACCAGGTCATCGGGGAGGATCAGCCGCTCGACCTCATGCTCGTCTCCACGTGGTTCAGCCACGTCGAGGCCCGGTGGGATTTACCCGGTTACGCGCACTATCTTGCCCGC
>JBKPFE010000067.1:0-1234 GCA_046728705.1 Actinomycetota bacterium | reverse complement strand
GGTCAAGTTCTGCGCGATCTACGCGGCGAACCTCGACGAGTTCTTCATGGTGCGCGTCGCGGGCCTCCTCGGGCAGATCGCTTCCGGGATGAGCGTCCGCTCGCCGGATGGGCGGACGCCGACGGAAGCGCTCGCCGAGATCCGCCGGCGCGTCCTGGAGCTTTCGGCGCGCCAGGCCAAGCTCTGGCGGCGCGATCTCCTGCCGGCGCTGGCCGAGCAGGACATCGTCGTCGGCAACGTCGGCGACCTCCGAGCCCGCGAGCTGGACGAGCTGAGCGAGCGCTTCAATCGGCAGATCTACCCAGTCCTGACGCCCCTCGCCGTCGGGCCGGGACAGCCCTTTCCCTACATCTCCGGCCTCTCGCTCTCGCTTGCGCTCTTCGTCCGCGACCCGGAGACCGGGGAGCAGCGCTTTGCCCGCGTCAAGGTGCCCGAGCTGCTGCCGCGCTTCTTGCCGGTCGGCGACCGCGGCCTCTACCTCTCGCTCGAGGACGTCATTGCCCACTTTCTCCCCTGGCTCTTCCCGGAAATGGAAATCAGCGAGTGCGCGTCCTTCCGCGTCACGCGAGATGCCGACTTCGAGGTCTCCGACGAGGCCGACGACCTGCTCGAGGCGGTCGAGCTGGAGCTGCGGCGGCGCCGCTTCGGCGACGCCGTCCGCGTCGAGGTCTCGGATTCGATGTCGGCAGAGATGCGGGAGCGCATCCTCGAGGGCCTCGACGCCGCCGCGGAGCAGCTCTACCCGATCGCAGGCCTGTTGGACATGGCGGACCTAATGGAGCTCGCGCGGCTCGAGCGTCCCGACCTGAAGGACGATCCGTGGCTAGCCGTCACGCAGCCCCGCATCGCCGAGCTGGGCACAGCGGCCGCCTTCTTCGAGGAGATCAGGCGGGGCGACATCCTCGTTCACCACCCCTACGAGTCGTTCAACACGAGCTTCGAGGCCTTCGTCCGCGGCGCGGGCAAGGACCGGAACGTCCTCGGGCTCAAGACGACCGTCTATCGCACGAGCGACGAGACGCCGCTCGTGCCCGCGCTGATCGACGCGGCCGAGGAGGGAAAGCAGACCGTCTGCCTCGTCGAGCTGAAGGCCCGCTTCGACGAGCACCGCAATATCGAGTGGTCACGGGCGCTCGAGCGCGCCGGCGTCCATGTCGTCTACGGCTTCCCCAACCTCAAGATCCATGCGAAGGCGACCCTGGTCGTGCGACGCGAGGGCGACGAGCTGCGCCGG
>JBKPFE010000126.1:0-2042 GCA_046728705.1 Actinomycetota bacterium | reverse complement strand
TATGCCGGCAACGTCGGCACCGGCTTCACCGACGAGGAGATCGACGAGCTGCTCGCCAAGCTCAAGCCGCTCGAGCGCAAGGAGCCGCCGTTCCGGACCGTGCCGAAGATGCCGAAGATACGCAAGGACGCGATCGTCTGGGTCGATCCGAAGCTGGTCGCCGAGGTCGAGTTCGTCGAGTGGACGCACGACGGCCGGTTGCGGGCGCCGTCATACCAGGGACTTCGGGACGACAAGGAGGCCGAGGACGTGCAGCGCGAGGAGCCGGAAGCGATGCCGAACGAGATCCGCAAGGGCAAGCGCGTGCTCAAGTTGTCCAACCTGGATAAGCAGTTCTGGCCCGACGAAGGGATCACCAAAGGCGATCTCCTCGCGTACTACCGCACGGTGGCACCGGTCCTCGTCCCGCACCTGAAAGACCGCCCGTTCACGATGAAGCGCTACCCCGACGGGGCCTCCGGCAAGTTCTTCTTCCAGAAGGACGCCCCGACGCACATGCCCGACTGGATCCCCACCGTGGAGATCATGGTGTCGACGCGGGAGAAGCCGCGGCAGCGCCGCAAGATCCGCGCACCGCTCGTGAACGACGAGCTGGCGCTGCTCTGGATGGTGAACATGGGCTGCATCGACATGAATACGTGGTACTCGCGCGTCGACAAGTCCGACCGCCCCGACTTCGTCCTCTTCGACCTGGATCCCTCCGACGACGTCGGCTTCAAAGAGACGGTCGAGGTCGCGCTGCTCGTCAAAGAGGTCCTCGACGCGCTGAAGCTGGAGAGCGTCGTCAAGACAAGCGGGTCGGACGGCATCCACGTGCTCGTGCCGATCGCGCGGCGTCACACCTACGACGACACGCGCGACTTCTCGGCGATCGTCGCCTCGACCCTTGCACGCACGCACCAAGGGCTCGTGACGACCGAGTGGACGCGTGCGAAGCGGCGCGGCGTCCTGATCGACTCGAACCAGAACGGCGAGGGCAAGACGATCGCCTCCGTCTACTCCGTGCGCCCGCGCGAGGGTGCGCCGGTCTCGACGCCGCTCCGCTGGGACGAGGTGAACGAGAAGCTCGACCCGCGCGACTTCACGATGGACGTCATCCGCTTGCGGATCGAAGAGCACGGCGATCTCTTCGAGCCGGTGCTGCACGGGCGCCAGTCGCTGAGCGCGGCGCTCAGGGAGGTCAGGAAGGCGTGATGAACTTGTACTGCCGCCCGATCGTGTCGAAGCCGAGCCGACCGTAGAGCAACTTCGGCCAGTCCTCGTCGTCGGCGACGAGGAAGATCAGATCCGCGCCGGCGCGCCGGGCCTCCTGGGCGGCGCGAAGGACGACGGCGGTCGCGTATCCCTGGCCGCGATGCGCTTCGAGCGTGGCGACGTCCTCGATCTGCCCGACGCCCTGCGCGACGTAGAGATCGGTCCAGGAGGCGACCTCATCGCCGACCACGACTCCGAAGAAGTGCGTCTGGGCGCGCTTTCCGATCAGGAGCTTGGAGTCAGCCAGCTGCTCGGCCAGCTCGGGGCTGCCCCATGGCTGGGCGAGGATCTCCCGGGTCCGGCCGGGTCGCAGCGCCGACTCGTCGACCTCCTCCACGAGCGAAAGATCGGCCGTCTTGTCCGGGGCTCGTCGCTGGACCATGAAGATGTGGCACTGCGTGCGCCAGCCCAACGTGTCGAACTCCGGGCGCAGGCGTGCCCCCAGTTCCTCGTCGAAGGTGAGGATCACGCGATAGTCCCGCCCGGCGCCGCCGAGGACGCGATCGGCCTCGGTGATCGCTTCCGCGGCGTCACGCGCGCGCTCGATCAGCAGGTAGTTCGAGTCGTGGCGTAGGGAGAGCTCAGGCGTCAAGACTCCCTGGCCGAGCGGCGAGTCGACCGTCTCGGTGCCGGCCATCTCGATCTCCCGCTCGAATCGGTGAATGCGCGCGAGCTCGTCAGTCACCGAGCCTCCTCGGATGCTCGAGCACGCCCAGCTCGGCGATGTCGCGCCGGAAGAAGAGCGCGACGGTCCAGTCGGTCACGACCCGAAGCTTCCTCGAGAGCAG
>JBKPFE010000139.1:0-5194 GCA_046728705.1 Actinomycetota bacterium | reverse complement strand
GCACGCGGCGGTCTTCTGGGACGGCGAGGTACGCATGCTCGACTTCTTCTGCGCCGCGCCTGGCCTGGGCGCAGAGCGGCGCGAGGTCGAGCTCGTCCACCTCGAAGTCCCCTTCGGCGCGGAGCTCGTCCACTACGCGGTTGGGATCGGCTCGTGCGCAGTGCCCGGGGTCCTGTCCGGGCTGGACGGGCTGTGGCGTACACATGGCGGCCTGCCGTGGTCACGGCTGGTCGAGCCCGCGCTGCGCCTCGCGCGCGAGGGCGTCGAAATGCTCCCGGCCCACGCGGCCTGCCTCGAGATGCTCGCGCCTGTGATGACGATGCGCGAGGGCGGGCGAATCTACTCGCCGGGCGGCCGGCTGCTGCAAACCGGCGAGCGGCTCGAGCAGCCGGGCCTCGTCCGGGCACTCGAGCTCGTCGCGGAAGAAGGCGGCGGGAGCCCATCGGTCCGCGAAGCCCTGCTCGCGCTGATGGACGAACGCGGCGGCCTCGTCACCGCCGAGGACCTCGCCTCGTACCGCGCTGAGTGGCGGGCGCCCGTCACGATCCAGCACCGTGGGCTGACGCTGGCGTCGCGAGAGGCGCTGAACAGCCCGCTGCCGGTTCTCCAGGTCTTAATGGAGTCTGACCCGGTAACGATCGCGCTGGCGCTGCGCGGGGCGGCTTCAGACGGAGACACGACGAACCTGGCCGTGTCCGACCGGGACGGGAACGCCGTCGTGCTGACGACGAGCCTCGGGCTCGGCTCGGGCGACTGGCTTCCGGGACTCGATCTCCATCTGAACAGCATGCTCGGCGAGGCCGACCTCCTCGTCGGCGAGCTGGCCCCCGGAGAGCGGATGGCGAGCATGATGACACCGGCGATCGGCTACGACGGCGACGGGCCGGCGCTGGCGATCGGAGCCGCCGGGGGGACGCGCCTACGCAGCGCTCTCGTCCAGGTGCTCACCGGACTACTCGACGAAGGCCTGAGTCCCGGTGATGCCGTCGACCGCCCTCGCCTCCACCCCGTCGGCGACCTCCTCCACCTCGAGCCGGGCTTACCGGATGCCGTTCCCGAGGCCCTGGAGCGAGCAGGCTTCACCGTTCGTGTTTGGCCTGCGCGCCATCACTACTTCGGCGGAGTCAGCCTGGTCAGCCGGCGCGGCGCCGCAGGCGATCCCCGACGCAGCGGAGCTGCAAGGTATCCCGCGTGAGCCTCTACACGGGCGGCTCGGCGGCCCGTGTCGCCTCGACGTCACGCCCGATCTGGTCGATCAGCTCCTGCTCCGAGGCGAACGCGCGCTCGTCTCGCAGCCGCTGCCAGAGCTCGAGCACGAGCCGCCGGCCATAGAGATCACCGTCGAACTCGAGCAGGAACGCCTCGACGCGCCGCTCGTCACCCCCGTAGTGCGGATTGACCCCGATCGAGATCGCGGCGAGGTGGTCGCCCGTACGACCGGCGTAGATCCCATGGGCGGGGACGACCAGCTCGGCCGGAACGGTGAGATTTGCGGTCGGAAAGCCCAGCGTGCCGCCGCGCGCGTCTCCGGAAACGACCGTCCCCTCGACCTCGGGCGGGCGGCCGAGGAGCCCCGCGGCCGCTTCGATCTCTCCCGCGCGCAGCAGTTGCCGGATCCGGGACGACGAGATGCCTTCGACGAGCGGCACGGGCCGCACGTCGAACCCGAGGTTCGCGAGCGTGTCGAGATCGCCCGAGCGGCCCCGTCCGAAGCGGAAGTTCGCGCCGGCGACGACGACCTTGGTCCCGAGTGGCCTCAAGATCGAGTCGGCGAACTCTTCCGGTGTGGCGAGTGCCAGCTCGGGTGTGAAGGGGACGACGAGCGTCTCGACGCCGAGCTCGCCGAGCAGCTCCAGACGGCGCTCCAGAGTCGTCAGGAGCTCGACCTGGTTGCCCAGAACCACGCGCGGGTGTGGGTCGAACGTCACCACGGTCGTCGGCAGGTCCGCGGCCTTCGCGGCCTCGATCACGCGCCGGTGGCCCCGATGGACGCCGTCGAAGGTGCCGATTGCGACGGAACGGGCTGTCATCGCAACGCGGCGAGCGCTTCCTCGGCCGGGATGATCCGCTCCGGATCGGCGTCGTCGACGTGAAACGGGCCGACTTCGGTGCGCCGAAGCGAGCGGCAGTGGCCGCTGAGCACCGTCGCGATCGACCGGACGTAAGTCCCGGAGCCGACCAGCAGGTCGAGCCTTGCCGTGCGGCCGTCGTACTCGACCAACTCGAGCGAGTGGATCGTCGACCGGCGCACGGGCATCTCGACCTCCTCGCCGCGGCGATGGAGCCGGTAGGCGCGTTCGCCGCCGATCTTCACGGCCGACGCCGCAGGAACCGGCAAGTCGACCTCGCCCCGCAGGTCCTCGAGGCGTCGCTCCAGCTCCTCTGGAGAGGGCGGCGCCTGCTCGTCGATCACCTCGCCCTCCCGATCTCCGGTGCTCGTCCGGGCGGTGAGGTCGATCTTCGTCAGGTAGCGCTTGTCCAGGCCGACGAAGCGCTGCGCGAGCTTGGTCGAACGGCCGAGCAGCACGAGCAAGAGACCCGTTGCGAACGGGTCGAGCGTGCCGGCATGGCCGGCGCGGGCGCCGGTCCGGTCGCGAAGATCCCGGACGACGGCGAACGACGAGGGGCCCGCAGGCTTGTCGACGAGGACAACGCCGCTCGGATCAAGCCCGCGCGGCGGCACGTGCTTCCAGGTACTGCTCGCGCAGAAACTCGACGATCTCCGGGATCTCGAGCTCCGATGAGAAGCCGGCGGCCTGGCGATGCCCGCCGCCGTCACCGGAGGCGCGGGCGATCGCCGAGACGTCGACCTCGTCCGAGCTCGAGCGGAGGCTCACGCGCCTCGCCGGGCGCCCCGGTGCGGGCGGCTCTCGGATCAGCGCCGCCATCTCGGCGCCCTCGACCGCCCGCAGGAAGTCGATGATGCCTTCCGAGTATGGCTCGGCCGCGCCGACCTCGGCGAAGTCGGTTTTGAGCAGGTAGGAGACCACGATCCCGCCTCCCTCGTACACCTGCGCTCGCTCGAGCGCCCGCGCCAGCAGCTTCAGCTTGGCGAGCTGGACGGACTCGTAGACGCTCTGAAAGACGCGGCGGACGTCGGCCCCGGCCTCGACCAGCTCGGCGGCCAGTCGGAGGGCCTTCGGCGTCGTGTTCGCGTACTGGAAGCGGCCCGTGTCCGTAACGAGCGCGATGTAGAGCGACTCCGCCAGCTCGGGAGTCAGCTGGAGGCCGAGCTCGCGGATCAGGTCGCGCAAGATCTCTCCGGTCGACGAGGCGTCGGCGACGACGAGGTTGATGTGCCCGAAACGGCTGTTGTCGTGGTGGTGGTCGACGTTGACGACGAGCGGGGCCGACCTCAGCGCCTTCTCTCCCTCTCCCAGCCGGCTCTCGTTGGCGCAGTCGAGCGCGAAAAGCACGCGTTCGTCGGAGTCCTCCGGAAGCTCGCGACGGAGGTCGCCAAGGGGCATGAACTTGTACTCGGCCGGAAGCGGCGCGAGGCCGGGCACGTACATGACGGCGTCCTTGCCCAGCTCCTCGAGCACCAGTTTCGCTGCGAGGATCGACCCGAGCGCGTCCCCGTCTGGGTTCTCGTGGGTGATCAGCAGGAAGCGGTCTCGCTCGCGGAGCGCTTCGGCGACCGCTTGCAGATCACTCGTCTCTGGGGCGAGCTCATCGATCAGGTGAGACATCCGGACGCCGCGCTCGACGGACGGATCGTATTCGAAGGTCAGCCGCGGAGTCCGTTTCAGTCTCAGCTCCCGGGCAATGCGGGCCTGAAGGACCCCGTGCGCCGCCTCCAGTCCGGCCAAGGTCGTCTCGCGCTTTCGCTCCGAGCCGTAGACGCTGACGAAGACTTGCGCGTGGCGGAGGTCGGCCGAGGTCTTGACGCCGGTGACGGTGACGAAGCCGATCCGCGGGTCGCGGAGCTCGCCGACGGCCTCCGCCAGGACCTCCAGAACAGCCGCGTTGACGCGGCGCATCCGATCACTCATCCGGCGCCACCACCTCTCGCTCCACGCGCACAAGCTCGTATTCCTGTCCGATGAGATACCGAACCGCCTCCTCGAGCAGCTGCTCCGCCTCGCGGTGCTCGCGGGCGACACAGGCGAGGGTCAGCCGGCTACGTTGCCAGAGCTCGTGATGGTCAACCTCGGCGACGGCCGCCCCGAACCGGTTCTGGAGCTGCGCCTTGGTCGACTTTACGAACTTGCGCTTGCCCTTCAAGGACCCTGCCTCGGGGAAGTGAAGCTCGACCGTGAGGATGCCGACGTAGCCGGCGCCCACTGAAGTTCTAGGACTCGGTGCCGGCCGCTGCGGGCTCAGGTTCCGGCGCCGGCGCGCTGAGATCCGTACGCTCGACCTGCTTGGTCTCGTAGACCTCGAGCACGTCGCCTTCCTTCACGTCGTTGAAGCCCTGGAGCAGGATGCCGCACTCGAAGCCCTCCTCGACCTCGCGGACGTCGTCCTTGAAGCGCTTGAGCTGGGCGATCGAGGTCTCGTAGACGACCGTGCCGTCCCGCACCACGCGGACCTGAGCATTGCGGCGGACGACGCCGCTCGTGACGTAGGAGCCGGCGATCGTCCCCAGCCGGGAGACGCGGAAGAGCTGGCGCACCTCGGCCTCACCGATCGTCTCCTCCGTGGTCACCGGCGCGAGCATGCCGACGAGCGCCTGCTCGATGTCCTCGGTGAGCCGGTAGATGACGCGGTAGGTGCGGATCTCGACGCCCTCGCGCTCGGCGAGCGCACGCGCCTCCGCATTCGGCCGCACGTTGAAGCCGACAACGAGTGCGTTCGAGGCCGCGGCGAGGTTGACGTCGCCCTCGGTGATCCCGCCGACACCCTGATGGATGACGCGCACACCGACCTCCGGATGCTGGATCTTCTGGAGCTCGGAGACGGCAGCCTCGACCGAGCCGTCGACATCGCCCTTGAGGACGAGGTTGAGGTCCTGGACGGCGCCCTCCTGCATCCGGGCGAAGAGCTTCTCGAGTGAGACGCCGGCGCCCGCCGCCGCAGCCAGCTGCTCGCGCCGCAGGCGCTCGCCGCGGTTCTGCGCCAGCTGGCGCGCGTGGCGCTCATTCTCGACGACCCGCGCGAGCTCACCCGCAGGCGGTGGATGGTCGAAGCCGACGATCTCGACCGGATCGCCCGGTCCGGCCTCCTTCAGCTTCTCGCCGCGGAAGTCGTACAG
>JBKPFE010000061.1:0-1873 GCA_046728705.1 Actinomycetota bacterium | reverse complement strand
AGCCGATCGAGTACCGCTGGAACGGAGAGCTGATCCTGACCACGCCCGGCCGCGTGATCTTCAACACCGAAGTCGACCGCGCAATCCAGGAAGCGGCCGGCGAGGACGGCGGCGCCGAGGCCGAGTTCCCGTATGTCAACCGCACGCTCTCCAAGAAGGAGATGGACGACTTCATCACCGAGCTCGCGGCCCTGTACGGGGCGCACATGATCGGCAGCGTCCTCGACAAGATCAAGACGCTCGGCTTCCGCTACGCCACCGACGCCGGGATCACGATCTCGAAGAACGACATCGTCATCCCGCCCGACAAGCAGAGGATCCTGGCCGAGTACGAGGAGCGGGTCAGCAACGTCGAGCAGCAGTACGAGCGCGGCCTGATCACCGAGGAGGAGCGGCGCGAGTCGATCGTCCACATCTGGACCGAGGCGACCGACGCGGTGGCCGACGCCATGGAGGCCAACCTCCGCAAGCTCAATCCGATCTTCATGATGGCCAACTCCGGCGCCCGTGGATCGTTCAAGCAGATCCGCCAGCTGGCCGGCATGCGCGGCCTGATGGCGAATCCGAAGGGCGAGATCATCGAGCGCCCGATTCAGGCGAACTTCATGGAGGGCCTGTCGGTGCTCGAGTACTTCATCTCGACGCACGGCGCCCGCAAGGGCCTCGCCGACACCGCGCTGCGGACCGCCGACTCCGGTTATCTGACGCGGCGTCTGGTCGACGTCGCCCAGGACGTGATCATCCGCGACGAGGACTGCAAGACGAAAGAATTCGTCGAGCTCCCGCTGCACAGCGAGGGCGGTCTGAACAAGGGCCTCCTCGGCCGCGTCGTCGCCCAGGATCTCCACAAGCCGCTCGCGAGCGGCAAGCCGGGCAAGACCGTGCTCGCCGAGAAGGGCGCGCTCGTGACGCTGCCGATGCTGCAGGAGATCGAGGAGGGCCTCGAGGACGTGTCCGAGGAGGAGAAGACGCTCGCCGTGCGCTCGGTGCTCAAGTGCCGCAGCGAGTACGGCGTCTGCCGCACGTGCTACGGCGTCTTCCTCGCTACGGGCGGAATGGCCGAGATCGGCGACGCCGTCGGGATCATCGCGGCGCAGTCGATCGGTGAGCCCGGCACGCAGCTGACGATGCGGACCTTCCACACCGGCGGCGTGGCCGGGGCCGACATCACGCATGGTCTCCCACGTGTCGTCGAGATCTTCGAGGCGCGGAGCCCGAAGGGCGCGGCCAAGCTGGCCGAGGTCGGCGGCAAGGTCGAGATCGAGCAGACCGAGCGTGGGCCGAAGGTGCTCATCCACACCGCCGACGGCGAGGAGCCGACGAGTTACCAGCTCCCGCGGCGGACGCGACTGCTCGTCACGAACGGCCAGGAGGTCGAGCCGGGCGATGCCCTGCACGAAGGCTCGTTGACGCCGGCCGACCTGCTGCGGTTGAAGGGCTCGACCGCGACCGAGCTGTACCTCGTCTCCGAGGTCCAGCGGGTGTACAAGTCACAGGGCGTCGAGATCCACGACAAGCACATCGAGCTGATCGTCCGGCAGATGCTGAAGAAGGTGCGCATCGACAGCGCGGGCGACACCGAGTTGCTCCCCGGTCAGCTGGTCGACAAGGTCGTGCTTGAGAAGGAGAACGCTCGAGTCAAGAAGGAGAAGGCTGAGCAGGCGACGTGGGAGCTGTTGATCCTCGGCATCACCAAGGCGTCGCTCGCGACGGAGTCCTTCCTCTCGGCGGCGTCCTTCCAGGAGACGACCAAGGTGCTCACCGACGCGGCGATCGAGGGCAAGGTCGACAACCTCCTCGGGCTGAAGGAGAACGTGATCATCGGCAAGCTGATTCCGGCGGCGACCGGCCTGAAGCTCTACCGGTCGGTCGA
>JBKPFE010000307.1:0-15757 GCA_046728705.1 Actinomycetota bacterium | reverse complement strand
CACCGAGCTCGGCGCCGGCTTCGCGATCGCGATGCGCGACTTGGAGATCCGCGGCGCCGGCGACCTCCTCGGCGCGGAGCAGTCCGGCCACGTGGCCGCACTCGGCTTCGAGCTCTACGTCGAGCTTCTGGCCGAGGCCGTGGCCGAGCTGTCCGGCGAGCGCCGGGTCGCGGCCCGGCCGGTCCGCGTCGACGCGCGGGTCGACGCGTACGTGCCCAACACCTACGTCGATTCCGAGGCACTGCGGATCGACCTCCACCGGCGCTTGGCGCTGGTGGAGACAGAGGACGAGCTGCGGGAGCTGGAAGCGGTGACGGTCGACCGGTTCGGCCCGTTGCCGGATCCCGTCGAGAACCTGTTCGGGATCCAGGAGGCCCGGATCAAGCTCTCCCGGCTGGGCGCCGACTACCTCGTCTTTCACCAGGGAAAGGCGACCGTGGGGCCGCTTGTGTTGGGCTCGGGCGAGCTCAGGGAGCTGCGTCGAAAGGTCGACACTGCTGTGTACACGACGGCGCGAAAGGAGGTCTCGCTGCGGGAGGACGGCCTGCCAGGGGCACTCCGATTAGTCGATGCTATCCTGGACACGCGCCAGGCAGCTTGAGCGGCGCATTTTCTATGAGACGAGCCACATTTGCAGGACTTTTCGCGGCCGCCCTGGCGGTGCTCGCAGTCGGTTGCGGTACCTCCAGCGACGCCGGAGACGTCCCGGCCAACTCCGTCGCCGTCGTCGGCGACCGCGCGATCACGAAGTCGGAGTTCGACGACCTCGTCAAGTACGCGAAGCAGAGCTACACCGCACAGAAGCGGCCCTTCCCCAAGGTCGGGACGCAGGAGTACGCCCAGATCCGCGACCAGGCGGTCCGCTTCCTCGTCCAGCGGGCGCAGTTCGAGGTCAAGGCCGACGATCTCGGCGTCGACGTCAGCGACGACGCGGTCGACAAGCGGATCGAGGAGTACATCAAGGACCGCCACCAGGGGAGCAAAAAGAAGTTCCAGGCGGAGCTCAAGCAGCAGGGGCTGTCCGATCAGCAGGCGCGCGACATCATCCGCGCGAACCTGGTCCAGGAGGCCATCTACAACAAGGTCACCGCCGACGTGAAGGTCACGGACAAGCAGATTCGGGACTACTACGACAAGAACAAGGCGCAGTACGGCACGCCGGAGACGCGGCTCGTGCGCCACGTGCTCGTCAAGGACAAGGCGCTCGCCGACCGGCTCTACAACCAGCTCAGGGTGAACGGCGCCGACTGGGCGGCGATCGCGAAGCGCTACTCGGAGGACACAGGGTCGAAGAACAAGGGCGGGCGCTACACGGCGACCAAGGGCCAGGTCGTCCCCGAGTTCGGGAAGGCCGTCTTCTCGATGAAGACGAACGCGGTCACGAAGCCCGTCAAGACGCAGTACGGCTACCACATCATCCAGGCACTGGCGCCGATCAAGAAGGGCACGACGACGCCCTTCCCCCAGGTCAAGGAAGCGATCCGCCAGCAGCTGACCCAAGACACGAAGAGCAAGGAAATGGAGTCCTGGGTCGCAGACATGCGCAAGGACCTGGACGACGAGACTGCGTACCAGGTCGGCTACAAGCCGACCAGCACCGACAACGCCGCCACTGGCTAGTCCCGACCTCCTCGCCGAGGCTCTTCTCGAACTCCAACAGCTGACCGAGCGGCTGCGCCGTGACTGTCCCTGGGACCGCGAGCAGACCGCCCGAACGATCGTCCCGCACACGATCGAGGAGGCCTACGAGGTGGCGGATGCCGCGCTCGCAGGCGATCCCCACAAGCTCGAGGACGAGCTCGGCGACCTCCTCTTCCAGACCTACTTTCTCGCGCTGCTACTCGAAGAGGAGGGCGCCGGGGACCTCGCGTCAATTGCGCGGCGCAGTCACGACAAGCTCGTCGCCCGCCACCCGCACGTTTTCGGCGATGTCGAGGCGCGGACGGCCGGGCGGGTGCGTGAGAACTGGGAGCAGATCAAGGCGGACGAGGAGGGACGCGAGGGCATCTTCCACCACGTTCCCGAAACGCTGCCAGCGCTCCTTTATGCGCGAAAGCTGCAGCGGCGAGCCGCCGCGATCGACTTCGAGTATCCCGACACTGCGGGCGCACTGGCCGACCTCGAGGACGAGCTCCGGGAGCTGCGCGAGGCGCTCGCGGAGGCCGGTGAGCGCCCACCCGAGACAGAGCCCGACGCTCACGTCTTCGAGGAGGTGGGTGACGTGCTCTTCGCGGCCGTCAACGTCTCGCGGCGCCTGAACGTCGACCCCGAGCTGGCGTTGCGGACGATGTCGAGGCGCTTCGCCGACCGCGTCGAGCGCGCGGAGGAACTGGCGGCGGCTGACGGGCGGGTCTTCACCCGGCTCACGCTCGACGAGAAGGACAGATACTTCGACGCCGCCAAGGAGCAGTTCCGCTGAGCTCACCGATCGCCGACATTCGCTCCCGTCAGATCCTCGATTCCCGGGGCAACCCGACGGTCGAGGTCGACGTCGTGCTGGAGTCCGGCGCGGTGGGGCGGGCGGCGGTTCCGTCCGGAGCCTCGACGGGGCAATTCGAAGCAGTCGAGCTGCGCGACGGCGACGGCGCGTACCTCGGCAAGGGCGTGCTCCGCGCGGTCGACAACGTGAGGCGAGAGATCGCGCCGGCGTTGAAAGGGATGGATCCGGAGGATCAGCGCGCGATCGACTCGGCCCTCGTCGAGCTCGACGGCACCGGCAACAAGGGCCGTCTCGGGGCGAATGCCGTGCTCGGCGTCTCGCTCGCGGTCGCGAAGGCCGCGGCCGCGGATGCCGGCGTCCCGCTGTATCGCTGGATCGGCGGTGCCGAGGGCCATGTACTTCCGGTGCCGATGCTGAACGTGGTCAACGGGGGCGTGCACGCGCGCAACTCGCTCGACCTCCAAGAGTTCATGATCGTCCCGGGCGGCGCCGAGAGCTTCTCCGAGGGGCTCAGGATCGCGGTCGAGGTGTTCCACACGCTCAAGAAGCTGCTCGACGAGCGTGACCTCGCCACCGCCGTCGGCGACGAGGGCGGCTTCGCGCCAGACCTCGGCTCGAGCGAGGAGGCGATCGACGTGATCCTCGAGGCGGTCGAGCGGGCCGGCCATCGCGACCGGATCGCGATCGCGCTCGATCCGGCGATGACGGAACTGGTCGGCGAGGACGGGGTCTACTCGTTCGAGGGCCGTACCGCCACCTCGGAGGAGCTGACCGAGTACTGGGCCGGCCTCGTCGAGCGCTATCCGATCGTCTCGCTCGAGGACGGCGCCGCGGAGGAGGACTGGACGGCCTGGAAAGCGCTGACGGAACGGCTCGGCGAACGGATCCAGCTGGTCGGCGACGACTTGTTCGTCACCAACGCCGAGCGACTGCGACGCGGCATCGAAGATGGGATCGCGAATGCGATCCTGCTCAAGGTCAACCAGATCGGGACGCTCACCGAGACGCTGGAGGCGATCGCGCTCGCCCGCTCCGCAGGCTATGCGACGGTGATCTCACACCGGTCGGGCGAGACCGAGGACACGACCATCGCCGACCTCGCCGTCGCGACCAACGCGGGCCAGATCAAGACCGGCGCGCCCAGTCGCAGCGACCGGGTGGCGAAGTACAACCAACTGCTCCGGATCGAGGAGGGGTTGGGGGCTGAAGCTGAATATCCCGGCTGGAATGCGTTTCCTCGGCGCTAGCGCGCTGGTCGTCCTTGCCCTCGCCGGCTGCGGCGGGGACGATGATGCAACAGCCACGGGGACGACCACGACGGAGACCGGCACGGCTGTCGTCAACGTCTACTTCCTCCGCGACGCCAAGGTCACTCCCGTGTCGCGCGGCGTCGTCACTGGTCCCGCCGTCGGTAGAGCAGCGGTCCAAGAGCTGCTGAAGGGGCCTTCGTCCGACGACGATGGCGTCGAGACCGCGATCCCGTCCGGGATCGAGCTGGAGTCGCTCGGCATCAGCGGGGGCGTGGCAAGCGTCGAGCTCTCAGAGCAGCTTTCCGACGATGCCGCGCAGGCACAGCTCGTGTACACCTTGACGCAGTTCCCGACCGTGAAACGCGTGGACTTCGGGGCAGACGCGCCGGTGGGGCGCAGGGCGTTCGAGGAGCAGACACCGGCCGTCCTGGTCGAGTCGCCCTTGCCCGACGAATCGGTCGAGTCGGGCTTCGAGGTCACCGGGACCGCGAATACCTTCGAGGCGACGTTCAACTATGAGCTGAAGGATGCGTCTGGGGAGGTGCTGAGCAAGAACTTCGTCACGGCCACGTCCGGCAGTGGAACTCGCGGCACGTTCAAGTTCACTGTGCCGTACGAGCTCGATGAGCCGCAAGACGGAACGCTGGTCGTCTTCGAGCTCTCCGCGGAAGACGGCTCGCGCACGCATGAGTCCGAGATCCCACTGCACCTCGAGTAGAGGCTTTCAGAGCCGGGGCCGCCGGTAGGCTGAGACCGTGGCGTTGATGTTGCCCCGCCGCACCAAGATCGTCGCGACACTGGGGCCCGCCTCGGCGACTTCCGACTTGGTCACGGGCCTGGCGAAGGCGGGCATGGACGGCGCCCGGCTGAACTTCTCGCACGGGACCCACGAGGAGCACGGCGCGTATGCGAGGCTCGTTCGGGCCGCCCAGGAGGAGGTCGGACGGCCGATTGCCCTCATCGCCGACCTCCAGGGCCCGAAGCTCCGGATCGGCGAGCTCGAGCAGCCGATCTCGCTGCGCGCCGGCGACAAGGTCGTGGTGACCGGGGATGCGGCGTCCGACGGCGAGCTGCCGGTGCGCCCATCCATTCTCGGGCAGGTGCTCCAGCCGGGCCACGACGTCCTCATCGATGACGGTCTCGTGCGGCTGCGCGTCGAAGCCGTCGAGCAGGGCGCTGCGCGCTGTGCGGTTCTCGTCGGCGGGACGGTTGCGGCCCACAAAGGCGTGAACGTGCCCGGCGTGCCCGTGCCGATTCCGTCCCTGACCCGAAAGGACGCCGAGGATCTCGAGTTCGCGCTCGGGTTGGGAGTCGACTTCGTCGCGCTCTCGTTCGTCCGCTCAGCCGCCGACGTTCGCGACCTCAAGGCCCTGATCGAGCAGGCCGGCTCCCACGCCCACCTGATCGCCAAGATCGAGAAGTCGGAGGCCGTCGACGCCTTGGTGGCGATCCTCGACGAGACCGATGCGGTCATGGTCGCCAGGGGCGACCTCGGCGTCGAGATCGGACCGGAGGTCGTCCCTCTGCTCCAGAAGCGGATCATCAAGGCGGCGCTCGACCGCGGGAAGCCGGTGATCACCGCGACGCAGATGCTCGAGTCGATGGTTCACCATCCGGAGCCGACCCGCGCCGAGGCGAGCGACATCGCCAACGCGATCCTCGACGGCACCTCGGCGCTGATGTTGTCCGAGGAGACAGCCATCGGTGAGTATCCACTCGAGACCGTCCGGACGATGGATCGGATCTCACTGGCGATCGAGCCAAGCATCGAGTACCGCCACCAGTTCCCGCAACCTGGGGACGAGCCGAGCGTGAACGAGGCGATGTCGAACGCTGCCTGCGACCTCGCCGAGACGCTGGGCGCGAGGGCGATCCTCGTGCCGACCTTCACTGGACGCACGGCGTCGGTCGTCGCGAGGCTCCGGCCGCGCCGACCGGTGATCGGCCTGTCGCACCAGGATTACGCGCTCCAGCACATGGCGCTCGAGTGGGGCGTGTCGCCGGTCCGGATGGCGGAGGCTGCCGACGTCGAGGAGCTCTGGAGCAGCTCGCTCGCGGCCGGGCGGCAGACCGGGCTGCTCGAGGAGGGCGATTTGGTCGTGCTCACGGCCGGAACCGCCGTCAACATCCCCGGCACCACCGACATGATCAAACTGGCCTACGCCTAACGTCCCTGCCGGCGGACGCCCAGGAACGCCAGGAGACGTAGCAGGAGTGCTCGACGCCGTCCCGAAGGGAGGCGCATGCCGAAGTCCCAGCGGCGAGCGTCGCGTCGTCGGCGACGAACCTCAGTCCTTCGCTGGATCGCTCTGGCGACCCTGGCGATCGTCGCGCTCCTGTATTACCGCCCGGTCAAGAGCTACGTCGAGACGCGCAGCTCCCTGCAAGAGCGTCGGGCCGAGGTGCGCAAGCTGCGCGAGAAACGGGACGAGCTCACCCGCCGCCTCGAGGAAGCCGAGACGCCCGAGGATCTCGCCCGCCGCGCACGCAAACTCGGCCTCGTCAAGCCCGGTGAGCAGCTCTTCATCGTCAAGGGAATCGAAGAGTGGAAGCGGCGAAGCGCCACTAGGCTTGGAGGGGATGGATGACCGGGCCGTCGTCGAGCGCCAGATCGGCCGCACGCCGCGCGCGTTCCTGCGCGTTGTCCGCCGCTGCCCGTTCGGCGCGCCCGCCGTCACCGAGCAGGCGCCATACGACTCGGCCGGCGAGCCGTTCCCGACGACCTATTACCTGACCTGCCGACACCTGGTCGCCGCCGTTTCCCGCCTCGAGGCGGCAGGCCGGATCGAGCGCTGGAGCGCGGCGCTCGAGCAGGATCCCGAGCTGGCCGCCAGCCTGGCTGCGGCGACGGAGGAGCAGCGCGCCGTTCGCCGCGAGCTGGCCGGGGGGACGGTCGGACAGGAAGGCGGGGCCTCACTGGAGCTGGGCATCGGCGGCTCCTCCCGCCCCGAGAAGCTCAAGTGCCTTCACGCCCACGTCGCCTTCGCGCTCGCGCGGCCCGGCTACGAGCTCGGCGAGCGGATCCTGGCCGAGGTCGAGTCCCCCTGGCCGGGCCAGTGCTGCTCCCTCGGCTAGGAAGGGCAATGCCGAGCTCACTCGACGCCATGCGGCAGCAGTGGGAAGAAGGCAACCGCCGCCTCGAGTCCCAGGCGTCCGACCCCGCCTACCCTCAGCTGCTCGAACAGCTCGAGGTGGCGACCGACGAGCTGCGGAAGCGGGTCGGGGAGAGGTTCACGCTGGCGCAGCTGGCCGAGGCTTATCGTGCTTCCGACCACGACCACTGGCTGCGCGAGGCAGTCGAGGAGCGGGGCGGCGCTCCCGGCTGGGTGCGCCACCTCGCCGTCGTCCAGGACGCGGCCTTCCATCTGTACGCGCGGGGAGCCACGGACTACTCGCCGTGACGGGCGCTCAGTCAGCCCCGGCTTCGCGGACCCGGCGACCGAAGCGCGGCCGCCTTGTCCTCCGCTGGGTGATCGGCGCCGCGATCCTGGCGTTGGTGTTCGGAATCGGCGTAGCGGTCGGACAGGCGCTCGAGGATCGGCCCCGGGCCGGCAAACCGGTCACAAACGTCTCGACGATCCGTCCCTGGACGCAAACGCAGCCCTAAGCAGCGAAGGAAGCGCCGACAAGGGTGCGAAGAATGTGAAGGTTTGCTTAGACTCGCCTTCGATGGACGAAGGTGAAGGCAGAGCGCGACGTCAGCCGCCTGGAGACGGCGGTGCCGACTGGCTGACCCTTGGCCAGGCTGCGCGGTATCTCGGAGTGGCGCAGAGCACGATCCGGAAGTGGTCCGATCAGGGCCGCCTCTCGGCCTTCTACACGCCCGGCGGCCACCGCCGCTACCGGCTGCGCGACCTCGAGGCCTTCGTGGCGGGCTCCGCAGGCGGTGCGACCGCGTCGCGCTCCCGTCCGGCCCCGCTCGTGCTGATCGTCGACGACGACCCGCGGATCCGAGAGTTCGTGCGGGTGAATCTGGAGATGGACGGTTTTGCCGTACGCGAGGCAGGAAATGCCGACGAGGGGCTGGCCGCACTCGAGGACGAGCCTCCGGACCTGATCCTGCTCGACGTGATGATGCCGAAGGTCGACGGCTGGGAAATGCTTCAGCGCGTTCGCGAGCGCCACGGGGTCGACTCGATCCAGGTGATCATGTTCAGCGGCCAGCTCGAGCACGACGGGTCCGATCAGGCCGAGGCCGGCGGGGCGCAGGCGTTTCTGGGCAAGCCGTTCAACCCGCAGGACCTTGTCGCCCGCGCCAAGGACCTACTAGGAAGCTAAAGCTCCTCTGAAGCGCGCAAGAGCCCTGCGACGATCACCCCGATCGCCGCGACGAGGCTGATCCAGATCCCGATTCCCCGGCTCGCGGGCTGGAACTCCTCCGGGATCGAGATCAAGCGAATGAGCACGAGGATCGTCGCTATCGACCCGAGCACGATCACGACCAGACTCTCGGGCACTGTGGCCGGCAGCACAATGCCGGCCTGGTGCAACAGGTGAAGCGCGATGACGGCAAGACCGATGACGAGCACGATTTTCGCGAGCGTGCCCGTATGCCAGCCGATGACCGCGATCGTGGGCTCCTCGCCGACGCCGACGTACCAACCCATCAGCGTCGACAGGCTGAGCACGAGCCCGGACAGCCAGGTGAGGCGCTCGCCTGCGCCCCAGATCCATGCGACGTCGGGCGCGAAGCGGTCGTTCGCCCCGACGTACGGCTCCTCAGGCGGAAACGGCTCGGGAGTCTGCACGGGCGGAAGTATCGGGCATCGGCCGGACCGAGGCGCTATAAACCGAACAGGCGCTCGATCTGGTTCCAGACGACGACCGAGAGGTACGCGGTCAGGACGAGGAGTGCCAGCAGGACGGTCCAGAAGCGCAACCGCGCGAGCCCGCGTTCCCGCACCCGGTCCTCCCGGGCGCGGCGACGCGCTCGATGGAACCGGTACGCACGATCGATCGCCCTCGGATCGATTGGCGGCGGGTCCTCGACGGCATCACGGCGCCGGGCCGGCTCGGCCATGCGCAGACTATAAATGGACTACATGGCGGCGACCGGTCAACTGGAGAGTCTCGCCGCAGCCGCGCGGGAACTGACCGAGTCCGAGAGCATCGACGACGCGCTTGCGGCGCTCGCCCAGGCCGCGGCGGCGGCGACGGGCGCCACGTTGGCCGTCGTGCGCGTTCCAGACCGGTCCGGCGGCCTCCCTGCCCGCGGTGTCTGGTCGGCCTCGGCAGCGCTCGGTGCCGAGCTCGAGGGGTCGCGCTTTCTGCTCGAGGAGCTCGGGCGGGAGGAGCAGCGCGAGCTGGACCGGCTGCCCTCGCCGATTCGGCGGCTCGCAGACCGCATCGGCGCCGTCGGCGTGCTCGTCGTGCCGGCGCTCGCCGACGACCGTGTCCTCGCGACGCTCGAGCTAATGCGTCCCGGGCAGCGCTTCTCGGCCGCAGACCGGATGCTCGCGCAGATCGCCGTCCATCAGGCCGGGCTTCTCGTCCGGGCGTTCGAGCCCCCGAACGGCGCAGCGAACGGCGAGACGAGCCTGTCGGCGGCACTCGACCTTGCCGGCCACGCGCTGACGGCCGGAACCGAGGAAGCTCGAAGCGCCGAGCGGATTGCGCGGCTGACCGCGGAGGTCACCAACGCGGAGTCGTGCCTTCTCTGGCGAGTCGAGACCGGCGACGCCGAGCCGATCGCAGCCGTCGGAGTGACAGCTGGGATCGATCGGATCGCGCGCGATGCGGAGCAAGCGCTCGGCGAGCAGAGCATGGTCGTGAGGAAGGAGGAGGCCGGGGCGGTCGCGCTCATCCGGCTGGGCGACCCTCGGCTCGGCGGCCTGCGCCTCGTGTTCGGAGACTCGGGGCCGGCTGAGGAGGAGCTCGAACGCCTTGCAGCGTTCGGCGCCCGCGCAGCGCATGCGCTTCGTGCCGGGGAACGGACGGCCATGCTCTCGCAGGAGGTCGAGCGAAGCCGAGCGCTGATCGCCGTGGTCGGTCAGGCGACGGCCGAGCTCTCGCTCGCGCACACCCTCGACACTGCCGTCGACCGGGTCGCCGAGCTGCTCGGCACGCGTCGTGCCGCGGTCTACCTGAGCACGGGCCGAGAGCTGGAGACGGCGGCGGAGCGCGGCCTGGCCGGCCCGCACCTTCGAGTCGCCCACGCGCTGCTGGGACTTGCGCTCGGACGTCTGCGTCCGAGGCCCCTACTCGAGATCCCAGATGCTGCGGGCGAGCCGTCTCTCGCCGGCGTTCGGGAGGCGGTCACGGAGGCAGGAATCGAGGCCGCAGTCTCGGTTCCGCTGCGCGCGGGCCAGGAGCTGATCGGTCTACTCGTCGTCTACCTGCCGAGCGACCGCCGCTTGCAGGCGAACGAGTCGGCACTGCTCGCCGCACTGGCGGGACAGCTGGCCGTCGCCGTGCAGAACGCTCGCCTGCACGAAGAGACGATGCGCCTCGCCAGCGATCGGGAGCAGGCGCTCCGGTCCGAGCGGCGGGCGGCGCGGCGGCTCGAGGCGTTCTTCGAGATCTCGCGCTCCTTCTCAGAGAGCCTGAGGCTAGACGAGACGGTTGCCGCTGTCACACGCACGGCCGTCGAGCTGCTGGAAGTCGACGCAGCCGTCCTGCGGATTCCCGAGGGGCGAGGAGAAGACCTCGTCCCTCGCTCGATCCACATCCCCGATCAACGGCTCGCGCCCGCGCTGGAGCCGATCCTCCGCCGCCCGCAGCCGGTTGCGCGGCTGACGGGGCTCGGCCTTGGACGGGCCCGCCGCGCCCTCGTCCTCGACGAGGTAACCGCCGAGCGGCTCGGCGGCGGCCACGAGCTCCTCGTGCCGTTCCTCCGGCGGGGCTCGAGCGCCGCGGTCGTGCCGATCGTTGCGTCCGGCGAGGTAATCGCGGCGCTCACGCTCGTCGCCCTCGATCCGGCCCGCACCATGGATGCCGACACGGTCGAGACCCTCCGCTCGCTGGCGGCGCAGGCCGCGCTTGCGATCGACAACGCCCGGCTCTATCAGCAACAGGCCGGTTTCGCCGACGCGATGCAGCGATCGTTGCTGCCCGCGACTCCTCCGATCCTGCCCGGGATCGACGTCGGCAGCGTCTACGAGTCGTCTGCCCGCCTCGACGTCGGGGGCGACGTGTTCGACTACGCGACGCTGCCCGACGGCGAACTGGCCGTTGTGATCGGAGACGTGACGGGGAAGGGGATCGACGCGGCAGCTGACATGGCGATGACCAAGTTCGTCTTCCGCTCCCTGGCGCGCGAGCATCCGAGCCCGCCTGACTTCCTGCGCGCGGCGAACGAGGTCGTCGTCGACGAGGTGCAGGAGGGCAAGTTCGTGACCATGGTCTACGTGACCCTCAATCCGGAGACGGGAGAGCTCGCCTGCGCCAGTGCGGGGCATCCGAATCCCAGACTCGTGCGCTCGGACGGAACGGTCGTCGAGCTGGCAGCGAGCGGGCTCGCGCTCGGGATCGCCCGCGAGCAGGACTACGCGGAGGCGCGCGAGCGACTCCACCCGGGGAACGTCGTCGTCCTCTTTACCGACGGCGTCATTGAGGCGCGGCGGGACGGCGAGCTCTACGGTCACGGTCGGCTCGACCGCATCCTCTCCGAGCACCGAGAGCTGTCCGCGGCGGAGCTGGCGAAGGCAGTGGTCGACGATGCCAGGGCGTTCTCGGGCGGAGACCTCGCGGACGACTCGGCGGTCGTCGTCGTCAAACGAAAGTGAGCGAGCACTTCCAGGCAACGCTCACGGGGGTCGTGTTCGCCGCCGGAGCGGGGTCGCTGGCGACCGAGATCGCGGCCTCGCGGCTGCTCGCGCCCTACTTCGGCAACTCGACGATCGTCTGGGCAAACGTCATCGGCCTGATCCTCGCCTCGCTGTCGCTCGGGTACTGGCTCGGTGGGCGGCTCGCCGACCGGCGCCCGACGCCGCGTGCGCTAGGGGCTGTAGTTGTGGGTGCGGCCTGCCTCATCGCAGTGATCCCGTTCGTCGCCAGGCCGCTGCTCGACCTGTCGGTCGAGGGACTAGACCGCGTCTCGGCGGGGGCGGCGATCGGATCGTTCTTCGGCGTGCTCGTCCTCTTTGTCCCGCCGGTCGTCTTGCTCGGAATGGTCGCGCCTTATGCGATCAGGCTGGCGCTCACCGACCTCGCGAGCGCGGGAACGGTGGCCGGCCGGCTATACGCAGTCTCGACCGTGGGAAGCCTCCTCGGCACGTTTCTCTCGGCGCTCGTCCTGATTCCGGCGATCGGCACCCAGCGGACGCTGCTCGCGAGCTCAGTGCTGATCGGGCTCGGCGGCGCGATCCTGCTGGGTCGGCGGTGGCTCGTGCTCGCCGTCGCGCTGGCGGCCTTGCTGTTGATTCCGCCTGGGGCCGTCAAAGCCCAAGAGGGCCTGCTCTTCGAGGACGAGTCTCGCTACCAGTTCATCCAGGTCGTCGAGCGCGACGGCGTCCGCCGCCTGTATCTGGACGAAGGGCTCGCGACCCACTCGGTCTGGCGGGAAGGTGAGGTGCTGACTGGGGGCGTCTGGGACACGTATCTCGCCGTGCCCGACCTGCTCGGCCGCCCACCCGAGCGCGTGGCGATGCTGGGGAACGCCGCCGGAACGGCCGCCCGCGCTTTCGCCAGGTACTACCCCCTGGCACGCATCGACGGCGTCGAGCTCGACCCCGCGGTGAGCAAGGCCGGTCGGCGCTTCTTCGAGATGGGGCAGACGAGCACGCTGACCGTGCACGACGACGACGCCCGGTCGTACCTGCGCCGGACCGACGCCACGTACGACCTGATCATCGTCGACGCATACCGCCCGCCATACGTCCCCTTCTACCTCGCGACCAAGGAGTTCTTCGAGCTCGTCCGCGACCGCCTCAAACCCGGCGGAATCGTCGCGCTCAACGTGGCGACCACGCCCGACGACCACAGCCTGGCGGAGCACATCGGTGGAACCCTCGCCTCAGTGCTGCCCCGCGTCCTCGCATGGCAGCCGCTTCGCTTCAACCAGATCGTGATCGGTCAGAACGGGGCCCCAGCAGGCTCTGTCCGCCCCGCTCCTGACGATGTGAAGGTGCTCGTCGACGACCTGAGGCGAAACGCTCGGCCGGTCGAGCCGGCGGACGATCCCTGGACGGACGACCGTGCACCGGTCGAGTGGGTCACCGACCGGATGATCGTCGAGTTCGCCGCCGAGGGTGGCCGCTTCGAGGAAGCGCCGCTGCCAACCCTTCCCTAATGCAGCACTAGCAGGCCTTTTGCCTACACTGCCCGCCGGATGAGGCGTGGGGTCCTGATCGTCGCCGCAGCGCTCGCCTGCCTGCTGGCCGGCCTGTTCAGCGCTGCCGTTCTCGCCGCCACCGGGCCCCTCGGCGCGCTGACGACTACAACCCTCCCGACCACGACGCCAACGACCACGACCGCGCCGCCCCAGCCGCTGCTAATCGCGGAGGGCGTCTCGGTCGGAGAGACCGAGGTTGGCGGGATGACGCTCGCCGATGCGAAGGCGATCGTGCAGACGAAGTTCGACGAGGCGCTTGCGATCCGCTTCGGGCGCACCACGGTTTCCGTCGCGCCGCAGCGGCTCGGCGCGACGGCGCGCATCCGCCTTGCGATCGATCAGGCTCGCCGAGCAGCCCCGTACGCGCGCATCCCGCTCTTTGTCAATCTGCGGGCCGGCGGTGTGAACCGCTACGTCAAGACGCTCGCTCGCCGCTTCGACCGCCCGGCGCAAGACGCCGAGCTGACGGGTCTGCGTCGCCTGCGCCCGTGGATCACCAAGGAGCGTGCGGGGAAGGAGCTCAAGCAGCGCCAGGCGGCCAGGCGGATCGTCGCCGCGCTGCGCACGCACGAGCGCACCGTCCGGATCCGCGCAACGCGGATCGACCCCCGCATCACGCGGGCCCGCTACGGGCCGATCATCGTCATCCGTCGCGAGTCGAAGCGTCTCCATTTCTACCGCAGCATCCGGCTCTGGAAGGTTCTCGGCGTGGCGACCGGCCAGAGCTCGTATCCCACGCCGATCGGTCACTTCTCGATCGTGACCATGCAGCGCCACCCCTGGTGGTACCCGCCCGACTCCGACTGGGCAAAGAATGAGAAGCCGATCCCGCCCGGCCCGGGCAACCCGTTGGGAACGCGCTGGATGGGCCTGAGCGCCCCCGGCGTCGGGATGCACGGCACCCCCGATGCGGCCTCGATCGGCTACTCGGCGTCGCACGGCTGCATCCGGATGCGGATCCCGGAGGCGGAGTGGCTCTTCAACCGCGTGGGCGTCGGGACGCCGGTCTTTATCGTCCCGGCCTAGTCTTCAAGTTATGGCAGGGCGGCTGAAGCTCGCGGCCCAGGTGCTGGCCCTGGCGCTCGTCGCAGGGCTCTTCACGCTGCTCGTCTGGAAGCTGGCGACGCAGGACGAGGGCGCTGCACCGAAGCTCGGCCGAGGCGAGACCCCGCCAGCGCCCGCCTTCCGGCTCGACCGCCTCGACCAGCCCGGCAAGCTCTCGCTCGCCTCGTACCGCGGGCGGCCGGTGATCATCAACTTCTGGGCCTCATGGTGCATTCCGTGCAAGGAGGAAGCGCCGCTGCTCGAGTCGGTCTGGAAGCAGTATCGAAATCGCGGCCTGGTCGTCCTCGGCGTCGACATCAACGACGTGCGCAGCGAGGCGCGACGGTTCGCGCGCAAGAACGGGATGAGCTATCCGCTTGCCTATGACGGGCCGGGGGAGACGACGACCGACTACGGCTTGACCGGCGTGCCCGAGACGTTCTTCGTCGCGCGAAACGGGAGACTCGTCTGCGACCGCCTGCAGGCCGGCGTGCACCTCGAGGCCAACAAGGATCGCTTCGAGGAGTGCATCCAGGAGGTGCTAGCCGCATGAGGCTGCTGCTCGCGATCGCGATCACGCTCATCCTCGCTCCGCCCGCAGCCGCTGCGTGCCCGAGTGTGGCCGATCTCGAGGACGAGCTGATCTGCCCGACCTGCAAGACGACCCTCGACCAGTCGGACGCGCCGGTGGCGCGGCAGATCAAGGCGATCGTCGCCCGGCGGGTGGAGGACTGCGCATCGAAGCAGCAGATCAAGGACGAGCTCGTCGCCGACTTCGGTCCGTCGGTGCTGGCTGCGCCGCCGCGGGAGGGCTTCCACTGGCTCGCATGGGTTCTGCCGCCGATTGGCTTGCTCGTTGCGGCCGGCGTCATCTCTGTCCTCGTCTGGCGTTGGAGCAGAAGGTCCACAGCCGAGGTTGCCGCGGACTCGAACGGCCCCGTGCCGCTCGATCCCGACGTCGAGCGCCGGCTCGACCGGGAGCTCGCGCGCTATGACGACTGAAGTACCGGTTGCGTTTCTGGCTGGACTGCTCTCGATCATCACGCCCTGCGTGCTCCCGCTCGTTCCGGGCTACTTGTCGGCGGTCTCCGCGGTCGAGGCCGATCGGCTGGGTGAGGCGGGGGTCGGACGCCGGGTTGCGCGGGCGAGCATCCCCTTCGTGCTCGGGTTCACTGCGGTGTTCGTTGCCCTCGGAGCGGGCGCCGCCGCGCTGGGCGGGCTGCTCGACCTCAACCGGCGATCGGAGCTCGCCGGCTTCATCCTGGTCGTGCTCGGGCTGGCGTTTCTCGGGCTCCTGCCCTGGCCGGAGCGAATCGTCGCGCCTGGCCTCCTGACCGGCGCCCACCGGCGTGGCTCCTCGGCGCTGCTGGGCGCCGCTTTCGCCGTCTGCGCCGCACCCTGCATCGGCACCGTACTCGCTTCCGTGCTGGTGCTCGCCGGGAACGCGGAGACCGCGCTCAAGGGGTCAGTGCTGCTCGCCGCCTACTCGGCCGGCCTCGGGATCGCCTTCGTGCTGGCAGCGGTCGCCTTCGTCCGCGCGATGAGCGCGTTCCGCTGGCTTCGCGACCAGTACCACGTCATCCGCATGGTCAGCGGCGCAGCACTCGTTGTCCTCGGGTTGCTGCTGTTCTTCCATCGGGACGCGTGGCTGCGCGTCGGCGTCAACCGGTTGCTCGAGGTCGTCGGGCTAGGCACCTTCTGAGCGCAGCCGGGCCTCGACCGCCCGGATGCTCCGACCGACCATCGCCGGCA
>JBKPFE010000219.1:0-12545 GCA_046728705.1 Actinomycetota bacterium | reverse complement strand
TGGCCGCCGGCGACGTCGGGACGACGATTCGACTCGCGGTCACCGCGCGCGGCCTCGGAGGGGTTGTTCTCGCGCTTTCCGAGCCGTCGCCCGTCGTGACCGCAATCCCGGAGCTGCTGCCTCGCTTCAAACAGCATTGGCCGTACGTCGCAGGGGTCGCGTCCCTGCTCTCGAGCCCCGAGGGACAGAATCTGGAGCCTCCGACGATCGCGATCGTCGACTCCGGGATCGATGCGGAAAGAGCCGATTTCGGCGGTCGCGTTGTCGAGCAGGTGACGCTCACCTCCCGCCCGGACAATCAGGTCGGCGATGGGAACGGGCATGGGACCGCGGTGGCCAGCGTGGCGGCGGGTGGGGCGGAGGGCTACACGGGCGCCGCGCCGGATGCCAAGCTCGTCGCCGTAGACGTCCTCGACGACGACGCTGTGGCGAACGTGAGCGACGTGATCGCCGCCGCCGACTGGATCTACGAGCACCACGAGCGGCTGAACATCGGCGTCGCCAACTTCTCGCTTCACGGCACCACCCTCGCCAGCCTCGTCTCGGATCCGCTCGACAAGGCGGTCGAGCGGCTCTGGCTGAGCGGCATCGTCGTCGTCGCGGCTGCGGGCAACTACGCCGTAGACGGTGAGGAGAGCGCGATTCCGTTCGCGCCCGGCAACGATCCGTTCGTGCTCACCGTCGGAGCGACCGACACGCGCGGCTCCTATACGCCGCGCGACGATGTTGCCGCGCCGTGGTCGGCCTGGGGTTACACCCGTGACGGGTTCGCCAAGCCCGAGCTCAGCGCTCCCGGCAGGTACATCGCCGCCGCTGTTTCGGCGAATACCAAGCTCGCGCGTGACCGGCCGGAGCGCATCGTCGAGCCGGGCTACATGCAGCTGTCTGGAACATCGCTGGCTGCGCCGGTTGTCGCGGGAAGCGCGGCCAACCTGCTCGCGGTGAATCCCGGGTGGTCGCCGGATCAGGTCAAGGGCGCGCTGATGCTGTCGGCCGAGCCGCTGCCGCGCGCTCCGTGGCGCTCCACCGGAGTCGGCGCAGTGAACGTCGACCGAGCGGCGGCCGTAGTCGACCCACCCAATCCGAACCTTGCGCTCAACGACTTTCTGGTTACCGATCCGGCGGGAGGGCCGACGCAGGTCTTCGACGCCGACAGCTGGACGACCGCCGTGGAAACGGATGCGGCCTGGGGCTCCGCTGCGTGGGGCTCGGCGGCGTGGGGCTCCGCTGCCTGGGGCTCCGCGGCCTGGGGCTCCGCTGCGTGGGGCTCAGCGGCATGGGGATCGGCAGCCTGGGGCTCCGCTGCCTGGGGCTCAGCTGCGTGGGGATCGGCGGCCTGGGGGAGCCACGCGGAGGATGATGTCCGACCGGAAGGCGTCTACTGGACTAACACGAACTGACCGCCTAGGTGCGGTTCAGCGGGGAGAGTGGCGGCGGAGGGCCTTGCGGCGTTCTCCGCCGCCGACTCTAGGAAATCCCCTGCCTGGGAGCTGCGGCTGCTCCGGCAGGGCTCACGCTGTTGGGGCGCGCCGTTTAGCCTGCCCGGTCACGGTCTCGCCCCAATCGTTGCCCGCCAGAACTCGTCACTGGGGGCTTTGGTGAATTCGTCGTCGAGAATAGAGCGCGGCGTTTCGCCTGTTTCCAGGGAGATGACGCCGACCAGATGGCGAAGCGCGAACAGTGCTTCGGTCAGGTCGATGTCGCCGGCTCTCGTCTCGAGTGCGTACTGGATCTCTTCCACGGTCATGATGATCGCCTCTGGTTCCCACCCGCCGGTAAGCCGTGGGTAATTTCCCTAGAGACCAGATGGAGTATCGGATCCTCGGCCCCCTCGAGGTCCGCGCGGGAGATGGTCCGGTCGAGCTGCGCGGAGTGCGCCAGCGCGAGCTGTTGGCGGTTCTCCTGCTGCATGCAAACGAGATCGTCTCGAGCGATCGCCTGATCGACGAGCTCTGGCAAGGCGATCCGCCGCCGACAGCGGCCAAGATCGTCCAGAACAGCGTCTCGCAGCTGCGCAGGCTCCTGGAGCCCGAGCTGCTCGTCACCCGCAGTCCCGGCTACCTGCTTCGTGTCGAGCCCGGGGAGCTGGACGCGGATCGGTTCGAGCGCGTCGTCGAGCAGGCAAGGGCCGACCTCGCGGCAGGCGACGCCGCGAAGGCGGCTGAGCAGCTGCGCGAAGCGCTCGCGCTGTGGCGCGGGCCCGCGCTCGTCGATTTCACCGATGCCCCATTCGCTCGGGTCGAGTCCGCCAGGCTCGAGGAGCTGCGGTTGGCGGCCACCGAGGATCGAATCGAGGCCGAGCTTGCGCTCGGTCGTCACGGCGACCTAGTGGCGGAGTTGGAGGCGCTGGTCGCGCAGCACCCGCTGCGGGAGCGTCTCCGCGCCCAGCTCATGGTTGCGCTCTACAGGTCAGGCCGTCAGGCCGAGGCTCTTCGCGTCTACCACGAGACGCGCGAAGTTCTCGTCGAGGAGCTCGGGCTCGAGCCTGGCCGGGCGCTGCAGCGGCTCGAGCGCGCTGTGCTCGCTCACGACCCGTCCCTCGAGCTCACGCCCGAGGAGCGTGTCCCGGAGCCCGCGCGGGAAGAGATCTCGCGGCCGGCGACGCGAAAGACAGTCTCCGTGGTCGTGGCCGACGTGCTCAGCCTCGGCGGACCGCACGACCCGGAAGCCCTCCGCCGCCCGATGGCGCTTGCGGCCGAGGCCGTGACCGCTGTGCTCGAGCGGCACGGCGCGAGCACCGAGGCGTCTGCGGGCGGCGGCTTGATCGGGATCTTCGGCCTGCCGACCATCCACGAGGACGACGCGCTGCGCGCTGTGCGCGCGGCGACAGAGGCGCGGGATGCGCTTCGGGAGTTGACGGCGGAGCTCGAGCGCGACTGGAACGTCTCGGTCACGCTGCGTTCGGGCGTGAACACCGGCGAGGTGGTGGCCGGCAACACGGCTGCCCACACGGTCGTCGCGGGTGACGCCGTCAACGTGGCCGCCCGCCTGCAGCAGGCCGCCGACCCGGGCGAGATCCTGCTCGACGAGCAGACGGAACGGCTCGTCCGCGACGCGGTGCGAACCGAGCGGGTCGACCCTGCGGCGCTGAGGGCGACCGGCCGGGAGTCCGCTTGGCGGTTGCTCGAGCTCGCCGCGGGGGCTCCGGGCTACCTTCGCAGGCTCGAGACGCCGCTGATCGGTCGTGTCGAGGAGCTCGGGCAAATCCGGCAGGCCTTCGAGCGCGCGGCGGGAAGCCGAGCTGTGCAGCTCTTCACGGTGCTCGGGCCGGCGGGCATCGGCAAGTCACGGCTCGCGAGGGAGCTCATGGCGTCCCCGGGGGAGCCGACGACCGTGCTCGAGGGACACTGTCTCTCGTACGGCGAGGGGATCACGTTTTGGCCGCTCCGCGAGATGGTCGGGCAGGTCGGCGACCTCACCCGTGTGCTGGCCGACGAAGACGAGGCCGACGCGATCGCCGATCGCATTCTCGGTGCGGCCGGGCTCGGTGGGAAGGCGGGCGCGAACGAGGAGACGTTCTGGGCAGCGCGGAAACTTCTCGAGGTGCTGGCGCGAGAGCGTCCGCTCGTCGTCGTCCTGGAAGACGCGCAGTGGGCCGAGCCGACGTTCCTCGACCTGATCGAGCACGTGGCCGAGTGGTCGAGCGACGCCAGAATCCTCCTCCTCTGTCTCGCTCGACCGGAGTTGGTGGAGGCGCGGCCCCGATTGGTCGGCGGTCGCGCAAATGTCGGCTCGGTCGTGCTCGAGCCGCTCTCGGAACTAGAGAGCGCCGAGCTGATGAGCGAGGTGCTCGGCGACGTCGAAATCCCCCCAGAGACTCGGACTCGGATCGCGACGGCGGCGGAGGGCAACCCACTCTTCATCGAGCAGATGCTGGCGATGGTCGCCGAGCAGGGCGCCGATGGCGGCGGGGATGTCCCCATTCCGCCCACGATCCATGCGCTCCTCGCCGCCCGGCTTGAGCGGTTGGATCCGAGCGAGCGGACCGCGCTCCAGCGGGCTTCGGTGATGGGACGAGAGTTCCGCCGCCCTGCACTGGTCGAGCTCTTCCCCAAGGACGAGTGGTCGGCGCTCGGCGGCGCTTTGGAGAGCCTCGTCCGGCGGGAGCTGCTTCGCCCGGTTCAGGACGAGGTTTTCCGCTTCCGGCATCTGCTCTTGCGCGAGGTCGCGTACGACTCCGTGCCCAAGCTCGCGCGCGCCGACCTGCACGAGCGCTTCGGAAACTGGCTCGAGCAGGCAGGTGGCGACGAGGAGAGCGTCGGCTACCACCTGGAGCGGGCCCATGCGTACCGCGCGCAGATGGGCCCCGTCGACGCCGAGGGACGGGCGCTCGCGAGACGCGCGGCGACGCGCCTGGGCGGCGCCGGCCGCCGCGCCTACGAACGTGGCGACCTGCAGGCGGCCGTGGGGCTGTTGTCGCGCGCTGTCGCCTTGCTCGAGCCGGGCGCGGCGGGACGAGTCGAGCTGCTCGCCGATCTCGGCGAGGCGCTCCGGGAGACGGGTGATTTCGATCAGGCCGAGACCGTGCTCGACGAGGTGATCCAGAGCGCGTCTGCGGTAGGAGACCGCGTGCTGGAAGCCCGTGCGGGGGTCATTCGCCTCCGCCTCAGGCTTCTGACCGAGACCGGGGTGACGGAGGAGGTCGCTCGCGAGGCGGAATCCCTAGTGACGACTTTCGAGCAGGCCGGCGACGACCGCCTACTCGCGAAGGTCTGGGAGCTTCTCGCTTGGGCGCCGTGGTTTCGGTGCCGGGCGGCAGCGACGGTCGAGGCGCTCGAGCGGGCGATCGAATACGCGAGGCGGGCGGGCGACGCCCGCACGGAAGCGCAGAGCCTCAACCTGTTCGTCGGTGCAGCCTTGTTCGGCCCGATGCCGGTTCCGGAGGCGATTCGAGTGTGCGAGGAGATCCTGGCGGAACCGGGCCAGCAACGGCGCATCCGTGCCTCCGCGCTGCGCGCGCTTGCCGGCCTCAAGGCGATGGCGGGTGCCTTTGTCGAGGCGAGAGAGCTCGTGGCCGCGCACAAGGCGATCGTGCAGGAGCTTGGGCTTCGGGTGACCGCGGCGTCCGCCGCCGAGACCTACGGGATCGTCGAGATGCTCGCGGGCGATCCCGCCGCGGCCGAGCGTGAGCTCGGCTGGGGGTACGGCGTCCTCGAGGAGATCGGCGAGACGCAGAACTTTCCCGATCTGGCGGCGAAGCTGGCCGATGCCTTTTACGTCCAGGGCGGCGACGACCAAGCGCTCGAGCTCAGCACGGTGAGCGAGGAAGCGACCGCGCCCGACGATTTGTCGGCCGGCGTTCAGTGGCGGGCGGTGCGGGCGAAGCTCATGGCCAGGCAGGGCGGCACGGAGCAGGCGGAAGCCCTCGCCCGGGAGGCCGTTGCGCTCGCCGCTGAGACGGACTTCCTCGTCCTGCGCGGAGACGCGCTCATGGATCTGGCCGAAGTGCTCAGGACCGCCGGGCGTGAGACTGACTCCGTGCCGTTCGCCGGGCAGGCGCTCGAGCTCTACGAGCAGAAGGGCAACGTGGTCGCGGCCGAACGGGCGCGCGCTTCCTTACGGGGTCGGACCCGGTAAACGCGACTTAATGGGGTCCGACCCTGTTAAGACCGCTCTCAGCAGGGTCAACGTGGTCGCTGCGGAACAGACAGGCGCTTCCTTACGGGGTCGGACCCGAAAAGGCGACTTCATGGGGTCCGACCCCGTTAAGACCGCTCTCGGCGAGGGCCCCTAGGCCAGAACGTCCCGCTGCGTCTGCGAGACGGCTGACGCCGTGGATCCTGCCCTCGGTCAAGCCGGCGATACCCAGATCCTGGCGGAACTCTCCGAGCCGCTGCGGTGTAGAAGGGACAGTGGTGGGCCGACCACTGACCGAAGCGGAACTCGTCGAGCGCGCCAGGCGCGGCGACCAGGACGCCTATGGAGAGCTCGTGCACGCCTATCAGGGCATTGCCTTCAGAACCGCATACCTGCTGACCGGGAACGCCGCCGACGCGGAGGACGCCGCGCAGGATGCATTCGTGAAGGCGTTCTACGCGCTCGGGCGCTTCCGTCGCGGCGCCGAGTTGCGCCCGTGGCTGCTGCGGATCGTCGCCAACGAGGCACGGAACCGCCGCCGCTCGGCCGGCCGGCGCGGGAACCTCGCGCTGCGCGCTGCGGCGGCAATCCCCTCGGGGGGCGCGGCCCCGTCCCCCGAGACGTCTGTGCTCGACGCCGAGCGATCGAGCACGCTGCTCCAGGCCGTCAACGGCCTGCGAGACGAGGAGCGCGAGGTCGTCGCCTGCCGCTACTTCCTCGAGCTATCCGAGGAGGAGGCGGCGGAGACCCTCGGCCTGCGCAAGGGAACCGTGAAGTCGAGGCTCTCGCGTGGACTTGCCCACCTCCGGGAGCGACTGGAGGTCGACGATGTCTGAGCTCGAACTGGCGCTCGCCCGCCTCGGCGGGGAGATCGACTACCCTGAGGCGCCGGATCTGGTCGGGCCGGTGCGGCGGAGGCTGGCCGAGGGGCGCAGGCCGATGGCCTGGCGCCGCCCGCTCGTGATCGCGCTGGCTGCGCTGCTCGTCGCCGTCGCCGCGGTGATGGCCGTCCCGCAGGCGCGCAGCCAGATCCTCGACTGGTTCGGGATCGGCAGCGTCACGATCCGCTACGTCGACGACCTGCCGAAGGTAGAGAAGACGCAGGAGGATCTCGCTCTGGGCGAACGCGTCAGCCTCGCCGATGCGCGTGAGCGCGCCCAGTTCGGCATCGAGGTGCCGACGATCGAAGGGCTCGAAGACCCCGATGTCTACCAGGGTCGCCTCGGGCAGGTGTCGTTCCTGTACGGCTCGGAGGAAGACCCTCGTCTGTTGATCACCCAGATCATCGGAACGGGCGCGCTCGAGAAGCTGCTTTCGCAGGAGACGACAGTGGAGCGCGTCCGCGTCGGGCCGGCTGAAGGCGCGTGGCTCGAGGGGGGTGAGCACGTCTTGTTCTTCCCGAGCACCGGCCCCGAGTCCCAACGCCTCGTCGGCAACACGCTCCTCCTCGAGCGGGAGGACGGCGTCACCGTGCGGATCGAAGCGGACATCTCGAAGCGGGAAGCGGTCCGGATCTTCCGCTCGATGCGCTGAGGGACCGGGAACCAACGCGCCCGCGTAGGTGTAGAGAGGGAAACCCGAGGAGGTGCAGATGAGGAAGCTCTTGACCGGACTGGCCCTCGCCGCCCTTGCGCTCCCGGCGGGCGCGGCGGCAGGAGGGTGGGCGACCGCGGGCGTCGGGCCTCCCCCCGACGACATGGGCCCGGGGGACACGTGGAACGCGAAGATCACGATCCTCCAGCACGGGAACCCCGAGACCCCGCTCATGGGCGTCATCCCAACGCTGACGATCCAGAACGGGTCGACGACCAAGACGTTCAAGGGAACGATGACCGATGAGGAAGGCGTGTCGGTCGCCAAGGTCGTCTTCCCGAGCGCCGGGAAATGGTCGTACGCGGTCTACGACGGATTCACCGAGTACGGCGGCGCGACGACGCACACCTTCGCGCCGGTCACGATCGGCGCCGCCGGTGACGGCGGCGGCTTCCCGACGATGACCGTGACTGCCGCGCTCGCGGCGCTGGTGGGGGTGGCGCTCGTGCTCTTCCTGCTGGCACGGCGGATTCGCGTTCGCGCGCCGGCGCCGACGCACTAAACGCGACGGGCGGTCCTCGGGCCGCCCGTCACATCTTTTGTTACGACTCGCGCGGGATCGGCAGAATGCCGCGACGTGATCGCGTCGATCCCTTCGCCCTCGAACGGCTTCTTCGAGATCGGCCCCGTGACCATCCACATGTACGGGCTGACGCTGCTGCTCGCGATCGCGGTCTGCATCGTCGTCACCGGGCTGCGGTGGACGAAGCGGCCGGGGGCCGCGGGCGGCGACTGGGACCTACTGCTGCGAATCGCCGTCTGGGGGGTTGCCGCCGGCATCGTCGGCGCCCGCGCCTACCACGTGATCACGAGCTGGTCGGAGGTGCCGGACCCGAAGTGGCAGGGGGTCTTCGAGGTCTGGGAGGGCGGCCTCGGGGTCTGGGGCGGGATCTTCCTCGGCACGGTGGTCGGAGCCATCATCGCCCGCCGAGCCGGCAAGAGCGCGTTCGCGCTGATGGACGCCGCCGCGCCGGGCCTGCTGCTGGCACACGGGATCGGGCGGTTCGGCAACTGGTGGAACCAGGAGCTATTCGGCAAGCCGACCGACCTGCCGTGGGGGCTCGAGATCGATCCGGAGAACCGTCCGTTCCAGTACCCGGACTCCGAGACCTTTCAGCCGACGTTCCTCTACGAGTTCATCTACGTGACCATCTGCGCGGGTCTGTTGCTGCTGCTCGACCGGCTGTACCGGTTCAAGCCGCCGGCGCTCTTTGCCCTCTACGTGATGCTCTACACCTTCGGTCGCTTCTTCGAGGAGCTGCTGCGCATCGATCCTTCGCACGAGTTCGCCGGTCTGCGGCTGAATGCCTGGGTCTCGATCGTCGTCTTCGTGCTCGCGACAGCGTTCTTCGTCTGGTGGCAGTTCCTGCGAGGTACTCGGCCGCCGAAGGCGGCGCGCGTCAAGCCGCCGAAGGGGCCGGCGATGGCGATCCCCAAGGGCCGCGTCCGGCGCTGAAGCTAGCGTCCCGGGCGTGCCGGTGCCCGTCCGGGAGCTCGAGCTCGACCTCGAGGCGTTCGAGGGCCCCTTCGATCTGCTGCTCGCACTCGTCCTGCGCGACGAGCTCGAGCTGGTCGAGGTCGACGTGGCCGGCGTCGTGGTGGCGTTCGTGGAACGGCTGGCCGAGCGCGACGAGCTCGATCTCGAGGCCTGCGGCGAGTTCCTCGTCCTGATCGCGGCGCTGCTCGAGCTCAAGGCTCGGGTGCTGCTGGCGGGCGAGGACGTCGATCTCGAGGATCTCGATCCGGCGGCGGCCGCGGAAGAGCTGGCGCTGCGGCTGGCCGAGTACCGGCGGATCAAAGAGGCGGCGGCCTGGCTCTCGGAGCGGCTCGAGGCGGAGCGGGGGAGGTTCTTCCGGCTCGGTCCGGCGCCTCTGGCGCCCCAACCCGAGCGGCGACTGGCGCCGCAGGATCCCGAGGGACTCGCTGCCGCGCTGCGGGCGCTGGCCGCGGAGCCGCCGGCCGTGTCGCTTGCGCACCTCGAGCTCCGCTTTCCGCCGGTCGAGCAGTTCCTCGGCCGGTTTCGCGCGCTGCTCGCCCGCCGAACCCGCTTCGACTTCGACGCGGAAGTACAAGGAATGACGCGCGTCGAGCAGGCGGTCGCGTTCCTGGCGCTGCTCGAGCTCAGGAAGACCGAGGAGATCGAGCTCTCGCAGGCGGAGCCGTTCGCTCCGATCCGCGTACGCAGGAACGAGGGCGCTCAGCCGGAAAGGAGACAGGTATGGAACGCCCGCTCCGCCTAGTCGCTGCCAATCCGCTCGACCGGCTCGCGCGGACGCTCGAGGCGCTGCTCGTCGTTGCCTCGCAGCCGCTGTCCGTCGACGAGCTCTCGGAAGCAGCGGGGGCCGACGCCGAGCGGGTCGAGATGGCCCTCGGCTTGCTGGGCGAGCGCTTCCGCGAAGGCCGGAGCGGGATCGTGCTGGAGAGGGTCGCCGGGGGTTGGGCGTTCCGCGCCTCACGCGACGCAGCAGAGGCTTGCGGGCGGCTGTTCGAGCGGCCGGTCGAGCGCGGGCTTTCGGCGGCGGCCCTCGAGACGCTGGCCGTGATCGCCTACCTGGGGCCGTGCTCGCGCCCGGAGGTCGCGCGGCTGCGGGGCGTGGCGGCGGATTCCGTCGTTGCGGGCCTGGTCGAACGTGGGCTGATCGCGGAGGCAGGCCGCGACGAGACGGTCGGGGCAGTCCGCTACCGCGTGACGCCGCTCTTCGAGCGCATCTTCGGGCTCGAGAGCCTCTCCGAGCTGCCGCGGCTCGACGATCTCGGCGGCGGCGCCGAGGAGATCCGCGGCCGGCTCGAGTCGCTCGCCGAGAAGCGGCCGGCGTAAGCGGGCGCGTCCTAGGCCAAGGCGGACGCGAGCTTCCGGCCGATCGTCGCGACCACGTCGAGATCCTCGTGGACGATGTGCTGGAGCATCACGCCTTCGACGCCGGCCGCCTCGAACTCGCGCAGTCCGGCGACGAGCTCCTCCGGGTCTCCGGCGAGCCCGCGCCGACGTAGCTCGTCGAACCAGTCGCTCGCTGAGCCGACGTTCGGATAGCGCTCGACGAAGCGGCGCGCATGATCGAGATCGAGGAGAAACGGTGTCATCACCGAGAACCGCAGCGAGGCAGGGTCGCGCCCCTCGGCTTCGCAGGCTTCGTCCACTCGCTTCTTCCGGCGGGCGGCCTCAGCGGGATCGACGCCGTAGGTGTTGTACTCGTCGGCGAGGCGCGCGGCTGGTGTGGTCGTGCCGCGTTGCGCGCCACCGCCGACGATCAGCGGCGGGCGCGGTCGCTGGACGGTGAGGAGATCGTCACGCAGCTGGCGGTCGACGACTTCGATCTGTTCGGCCAGCATCCTGACCCGCTCGGCCGTCTCGGGGAACGAGAAGCCGAACGTCTCGTGCTCGAGCCGCATCCAGCCGGCCCCCATGCCGACTTCGACGCGACCGTTGGAGATGTGGTCGACCGTCGCCGCCGCCCTGGCCAGAACGGCAGGGTGGCGGAAGGTGACGGGGGAGACCAGTGTGCCCAGGCGCAGGCGGGTGGTCCGGGCGGCGAGCGCCGCCAGCAGCGTCCAGGCGTCTGTTGCGGCGCGGTCGCCGGGAGCCGTCAGGGACAGGTAGTGGTCTGAGCGGTAGAGCGCTTCGACGCCGTGCTCTTCGCAGGCCTCGGCGAGCGCGACCCACTCGTCCCAGGAGACGCCCTCCTGGCCCTCGATCATCAGCGCGACGCGCAAGTCAGCCGTTGATCGGCGTCGCGAACGACCAGAAGTGGCCTTCGGGGTCCTTGGCGTCGTAGCGCCGGTCGCCGTACTCCTGGTCGGTCGGCTCCATCACGATCTCCGCGCCGGCGGCCTTCGCCTGCTCGAAGTGCGCGTCGACGTCGTCGACGTAGACGTGGACGAGCGCGGTGGCGTGGTCGGCGTTCCTCGGGTTCTTGTAGTCGGCTCCCGGGTAACCGAGCATGACCGAGTCGTCGCCGAGCCGAACCTCGGCGTGGTTGACGACTCCGCCTTCGTCCATCCGTATGACTTCCTCGAAGCCGAAAGCCTTTGTCAGGAAGTCGATCGCGGCGGCGCCGTCTTCGTAGAGCAGATAGGGCGCGATGCGTCCCACCGCGCAACCCTAATTGAGGTAGATGAGCATGCCATCGCCGCGCTCGGCTCTACGGCGGACGAAGGCGCGGAGGTCACCGAAATACTCCAGGAGGTACCCGAGCGTGTCGTCGTCCGCCGGGTCACGATCCCAGATCTCCGGATAGACGCCCTGCGCCATCATCTGCTCGGGATCGAAACGGTCCCGGAGCACCTCGGGTTCGATCGGCACGAGCGCCTCTGCGAGATCGCGCACATCGCTGCTCGAGAAGGCTCTCGCAGGTCCGTAGCCGACATCGATGTTTCCGATCTCACGTCCGCCTTGGACGATGAAGTCGAGCGGCGGATCACCCGCCCAGGCCGTTCCCGTCAGCAGGAAGTGAATGCCGTGCCACGCCTTGTCAACGTCGAGCTCCTCGCCGGCGGCGGTCGGTCGCCACTCGTCCTCTTCAGGAGAGCTGCCGCTTCGACCCATGAGTCGTCCGAGCAGGCCACCCGACTCGACCGGCGCTTCGTCGTAGAGAAGCCGGACGACCCGGGCAGGACGTTCGAGCATGGCACCGATGTCATCGTCCCGCACGGCCCGGAAGTTGCCGATCATGCTCATGTCGACGTCTTACCCAACATGCGGCTGAACGCCTACCTCGCTCGCGCGGGTGTCGCCTCCCGGCGGAAGGCGGACGAGCTGATCAAAGCCGGGCGGGTGCTCGTGAACGGCGAGCCCGGGCAGCTGAACACGTTCGTCGAGCCCGGCGATCGGGTGGAGGTGGACGGGGAGGAGGTGCGCCGCCAGCGGCTGGCGTACGTGCTGCTGCACAAGCCGGCCGGGGTGGTGACGACCGCGAGCGATCCGCAGGGGAGACCGACGGTAGTGGGGCTCGTCGAGCACGAGGTGCGCGTCGTGCCCGTGGGGCGGTTGGACGTCGAGACGACCGGCGCGCTGCTGCTCACGAACGACGGCGAGCTTGCGCACCGGCTCGCGCACCCAAAGTACGAGGTCGAGAAGGTCTACGAGGCCGAGCTCGAGGGCGAGCCGTCGGACGAGGCGCTGCGGCAGCTCGCCGAGGGCGTCGAGCTCGAGGACGGGGTGACCGCCCCGGCCGCGGTGCGCCGCCTCGGCCCGTCGCACATCGAGCTGTCAATCCACGAGGGTCGGAACCGGCAGGTGCGGCGGATGCTCGAGGCCGTCGGTCATCCGGTGAGACGGTTGCACCGAAGCCGCTATGCCGGACTCACGGTCGGGGATCTCGAGCCCGGCGAATGGCGCGAGCTACGCGACCAAGAGGTCGCAGCCCTGTCCCGTCCTG
>JBKPFE010000020.1:0-8518 GCA_046728705.1 Actinomycetota bacterium | reverse complement strand
GCCCGGCCGCTCGTCGAGCGCCTGCCGAGCTCGACCCGGAGGGCGAGCTTCGACTACAAGGCAAAGCGCTTCGTCCGCGCAGCCGACCTGCCGCCGCTCGAGCGCCACCACGCGTGGAAGGAGATCTTCTCCGCGGATGCGCGCGTCGAGCTCCTGGGGTCAGACCCCTTGAGCGTGTCACGCTTAGATCCCGTCGACCTCCTGCGAACCCGCTTTGCGGAGACGGAGGGCGCCGAGCTGCTCGCGCGGCTTCAGGACGTCGACCTCGGCACCTACCTCGTCGACGACCTGCTCGTGAAGACGGATCGCGCGTCGATGGCGCACTCGCTCGAGGCCCGCGTCCCCTATCTGGACCCACTCGTCGCCGGTCTAGCCCAGGCGCTCCCTACGCGACTCAAGGTCAGCGGCCTACGCAAGAAGCGGCTGCTGCGCAAGGCCGCCGCGCCGCTCCTATCACGGCGGATCGTCTACGGACGCAAGCGCGGCTTCTCGATTCCGGCCGCGGCGTGGCTCCGCGGCGAGCTCAAGCCGTTCGCGCGCGACGTCCTCTCGGCCGAGACGCTGCGACGGCAGGCGTTCTTCCAGCCTGAACCCGTCACCCGGCTCCTCGACCGGCATGTCGCCGGCACGGAGGACCTCTCGCGGCAACTCTGGAGCCTCCTCGCCTTCACGCTTTGGTACCAGCGCCACGTGGAGCGGACACCCGGCGCGCTCGCGGAGCCCCGGCTCGCGCAAGCCGTCGCTTGAGGGCTTGCTCTCACGTTCCTGGGTCGTCGCTCGCAAAGGAGGCGAGCGAGCAGCGCGCAGGACCGTGCACAGAGGCACGGACAAGCGCTGATCGCGAAGCATCCTGCCGCGAGCGGCGGCAGGCTGCGCCGGAGCCCGGCTCCGCCGGGCGGGAGGCGTAGCCGGCCAGGGACGTGAGAGTCTGGGTCGACATCACGGCGCCGGCGCACGTGCTGGTGTTCCGGCCGCTGATCCGGATCCTGCGTGAGCGCGGGGACGAAGTCGAGGTCACCGCCCGCAGCTACGCACAGACGCTCGAGCTGCTCGAGCTGCACGGAATCGATGCCGAGGTCTTCGGCCGACACGGCGGCCGATCGAGGCTCGGCAAGGCCCGGGCGCTGACCTCCCGGCTCGGCGCGCTCCGGCGCTGGGCCAAGGACTGCAAGTTCGATCGGGCACTCGCTCACGGCTCGCACGAGCTGACGATCACCGCCCGCCGCCTCGGGATCCCGAGCTCGACGACGTTCGACTACGAGTTCGCGTGGCTCCAGCACCAGCTCGGCCTGCGCGCCGCGACCCACGTCGTCGTTCCCGAAGCGATCCCGCCCGAGCGGCTGGCGCGCTACGGAGTGCGACCCCCGAAGCTGAGGCAGTACGAGGGGCTGAAGGAGGAGTACTACCTCGCCGACTTCGAGCCCGACCGCTCAGTGGCCGAGGCGCTCTCGCTCGATCCCGACCGCACGCTCGTCGTCGTGCGAACACCGCCCGACGTCTCGCTCTATCACCGCCGCTCGAATCCGCTCTTCCCGCAGGTGCTCGAGCATCTCGGGCACCAGACAGACCTCGAGGCCGTCGTCCTCCCGCGGACGAAGGAGCAGGGCGAGTACGTCCGCTCGCTCAGGCTGCCGGCGGTGGTCGTCCCCGAGCACGCGGTCGACGCGCAGAGCCTGATCGGGCTCAGCGACTTGGTCGTCTCCGCTGGTGGGACGATGAATCGCGAGGCGGCGGCGCTCGGCGTGCCCGTCTACACGACGTTCGGCGGGCGGCTGGGCGGTGTCGACGAAGAGCTGATCCGTCAGGGTCGCCTGGTGCCGATCACCGACCCGCGCGCGCTCGAGGTCGGAAAGCGAGCGTCAGCCCAGCGGACGCGAGTCCGGCGCGATCCCGCGAAGCTCCTCGACCTGCTGCTTGCCCTCTAGCCGCACCGGCAAGCGCACCATCCTGGAGAGGCGCGAGACGACCTCGAGCGTCTCGCCGTCCCACACGAGCCGCTCGAGCTCGGTCAGCTCCTCGTCGAGCCACGCCGCGTCGATCGGCACGCGCCGGGCGCGCTGGATCTTCGGATGGCCGGTCTCGACCACCTCCTCGTCTGCGCCCCAGAGCTCCTCGTGGAGCTTCTCGCCCGCGCGGACGCCGATGAATTCGAACGGGATCTCGCGCTCCGGCTCCTTGCCGGAGAGACGGATCATGTCGCGCGCGAGGTCGAGGATCCCGACCGGCTCGCCCATGTCGAGCACGAAGATCTCGCCGGCGCCTCCGATCGAACCGGCCTGGACGACGAGCGACGAGGCCTCCGGAATGGTCATGAAGAAACGGGTCATCTCCGGATGGGTGATCGTCACCGGCCCACCCTTCTCGATCTGGCGTTTGAAGATCGTGATCACGCTGCCGGCCGAGCCGAGGACGTTGCCGAAGCGGACTGCCACGAACCGCGTCGGCACGTCCGAGCGGCTTCCGTAGGCCTCGACGATCCACTCGCAGAGCGTCTTGCACTGCCCGTAGACCGCCTTCGGATTGAGGGCCTTGTCCGTGGAGATGAGCACGAAGCGCTCGGCGTGGAACTCGACGGCCGTGTCGGCGACGACCTTGGTTGCGAGCACGTTGTTCCGCACCGACTCCAGGGGGTTTGCCTCCATCAGCGGCACGTGCTTGTAGGCGGCGGAGTGGAAGACGACCCCGGGGCGGTAGCGCTCGAAGATGCTCCGCATGCGGGCGCGGTTGGCCACGTCGGCGAGCACCGGGATGCTCGCAGTGAACTCGCGCTCGTCGACCAGCTCTCGCTCGATCTCGAACAACGGCGTCTCCGCCTGGTCGACCAGCACCAGCCGCGCGGGGCCCGCGCGAGCGATCTGGCGACAGAGCTCCGAGCCGATCGAGCCGCCCGCGCCGGTGACGAGCACCGTCTGGCCTTGGAGGTACTCCGAGATCGCATCGAGATCGACCTCGACCGGCTCGCGGCCGAGGACGTCCTCCACCTGCACCGGCCGGATCCGACCCGCGAGGTTCTCCTCGTCGGCGATCAGCTCGTAGAGGCCCGGCAGGGTCTTGACGGGGATTCCCACACGGCGGGCGACCTCGACCACCTTTTGGCGATCCTCACCAGAGGCGGACGGAATCGCGATCAGAAGCTCGTCCGGACGGTTGTCGCGCAGGACGTGCGGCAGCTCCTTGGTCGTCCCCAGCACGCGGACGCCGTGCACGCGCAGGTTCTTCTTCCGCGGGTCGTCGTCCACGAGCCCAATCGGCGTGTAGCCGAGTTGCCGCGACCGCTGCATCTCCCGGATGACGAGTTGGCCGGCGTCGCCGGCGCCGACGACGATCACCTCCTTCCCGCGCGCGACAAGGCTCGACGCGCTCGGTCGCTCGAAGATCGTGCGGGCGGCCAGGCGGGTGCCGGCGACGAGGCCGAGCAGGAGCACGAAGTCGATCAGGACGACTCCCCGCGGCAGCCGGCGCTCGAACGGATCGGCGAAGTAGACGGCCAGGGCGGCGAGCGCCGACGCCACGAGCACACCCAGCGCGGCTCGCCACATGTCTTTCGTGGAGACGTAGCGCCACCAGCGGTTGTAGAAGCCCAACGCCACGAAGACGGCGAGCTTGATCGCCACGACGAGCGCGATCGTGGTCGGCAGCCCATCGGCGAACGTCGGCGGCACGTTGAAGTCGAAGCGGAGCTGGAAGGCGAAGAACCAGGCGGCGGCGATCAGAGCCGCGTCCGCCACCAGCTGCCACAACCGATGGCGATTCACCGGAATGCTCACGCGCGCCCCTCGCCGGCGTGGGCTCCCGCCGGGCGAAGCCCGGCTCCGCCCCCGCCTGACGGCGCTAGGAACGCGCGTTTCATCCGACGCTCACCCTGACGGCGGAGCGCACCGTCTCGACCACGCGCTCCTGCACCTCGACCGGGATGCCGGGCCAGAGCGGCACGGAGAAGTTCTCCCGCCCGGCCCGCTCGGTCTCGGGCAGCGAGCCGGGCTTCCAGCCGAGGAAGCGCAGGGCCGGCTGGAGATGCAGTGGCGTCGTGTAGTACACGGCCGAGGCGATACCGGCTTCGCTCAGCGCCTCCCGAATCCTGTCTCGCTCACGCGAGCGGCAGACGAACAGGTGGTAGACGTGGCCCGGCTCGTCGTCAGGGATCTGCACAAGCTCGCCCAGGCCGAGCTCGGCGTAGCGGGCGGCCGCCTCACGCCGGCCGCGCGTCCACTCGTCGAGGTGGGTCAAGAAGACGCGAAGGAAGGCGGCCTGGAGCTCGTCGAGGCGGGAGTTGTAGCCCACGAACTGGAAGTCGGCCTTGTCGCGCGAACCGTGGAAGGCGAGCATCCTGATGCGCTCGCCGAGCTCCTCGTCGTTGGCGGCCACGAGGCCGCCGTCGCCGAGGCAGAAGAGGTTCTTGGTCGGGTAGAAGCTGAAGGTCGAGACGGGGGAGCTTGCTATGCCCGCCGAGCCGAATGCCTGGGCGGCGTCCTCGATCAGCGGTGGGCCGAGGCCGGCGAGGGTGGCGAGCGGCGCCGGCCGGCCGAACAGATGAACCGGCATGATCGCGCGAGTCCGGCCCGTGATCCGGCCAGCGACGTCCTCTTGGTCGAGGTTCAACGTCGCCGGGTCGATGTCCGCGAAGACCGGAGTCGCACCGCGGCGCGCAATCGATTCCGCCGTCGCGTAGAAGGTAAAAGCGGGACAGATGACCTCGTCGTCGGGACCGATCCCCATCGCGTCGAGGACGAGGACCAGTGCGTCGGTGCCGTTCGCGACGCCGATTGTCTGCTTGACGCCGAGATAGGCGGCAGCCTCCTCTTCGAAGGCCTGCACGTTCGGTCCGCGGATGAAGGTCGAGGAGTCGAGGACGCCCTCGAACCGCTCCCGCAGCTCCTCGACCAGCGGCGCGTACTGCGCCTTCACGTCAACGAGCGGGATCGTCGGCACGGCGGCCCAGTCTAGATGCCCGGCGATGACGGACCAGGGCCCCCACGACGAGGAGGACGATCGCCGCGACGACCAAATACTCGGCGTAGCGGAACTGGTGGTGGAACTCCTCCCAGTTCGAGCCGAGCGCCCAGCCGATCGCCGCCAGCCCAAAGCACCACACCGCCGAGCCCGGGATCGTGAGGGCCGTGTAGCGCGGAAGCGGCATCTGCATGACACCCGCCGGGATCGAGATGAACGACCGGATCACGGGGGTGACGCGGCTGATCAGGACGGCCAGGTCGCCGAAACGCTCGAACCAGTCGTCCGCCCGGTGGAGGTTCTCCGGGGTCAGGTGAAGCAGGCGACCGCGGCGCTCCAGGAACGGCCGCCCCCCGTAGAGCCCGATCGCCCAGCCGCCGATCGACCCGAGGACGTAGCCGAGCGTGCCCGCGGTCGCCATCGCGACGTAGGCCCACGGCTCAGAATCGATCTGCTCGCCGAAGAGGACGACGTTCTGGCCTGCGAAGGCTCCCGCAGCCAGAGCTCCCGCGTAGACCATCACCAGCTCGCTCGCCGCGGGGAGGACGGCGTCGATCAGCATCAGCGCGAAGACCGCGTAGAGGCCATGGTCGCCGACCAGCGCCGTCAGGGCGTCGGTGATCGCCTCGAGCACGAGCCGAGTCTAGGTACCTAACGCCTTCGAACCCGGAACGAGCGGGCGAGCTCGACCTTCCCGGCGCTCGAGATCGCCGTGACATTGGCGACGTAGGTTCCGGAGAAGACGGGCTTGCCGTTCGGGTACTTGCCGTTCCAGGTTGCGGTGATCCGCCCGGCCCGCACCCCGCGTGCGTTGCGGACGACGCGGAGCAGCTGACCGGTCTTGGACGTGATGGCAACGGTGACCTGGGCCGGGCGCGTGAGCTGGAAGCCGATCGCGACCCGGCCGCCGCGCTTCCGGTGGACGGTCGCTCGCAGTGGCTTCACCGTGATGAACCCGAGCGTGTTGTTGAGGAAGAAGCGCCGCTCGGCGCTCGAGCCCTTGCCCTCGGAGTCGACCGCATTCACGGTGAAGCGCCAGCGACCCTCGGGCTCAGGGGCGCCGTCCGCGCGCCCGCTCCAGTCGACGCTGTAGAGGCCCGGCCGCCGCTGGCCAACGTCGATCGATCGCGTCACTCCGCCGGGGCCGGCGAGCGTCGCCGTGACCGTCGACTGACGCACGATCTTGTAGCTGAGCGCCTGCTTGTCGCCGGCTCCGTCACCGTTCGGCGAGAAGGACGGCTCGGGCTGGGGCGCGTAGACGCCGTAGTACGTGACGAGGAGCGATTCGGCGACCATCCGCTCGCCACCGGTGTCCGAGGGCCGGCTGAGCAGCTGCCCGTCGAACGCCATCGTCGAGGAGCCTCCGGCGTCCAGCGCCGAGGCAGTCACCGCGCCCAGGCGGATCATCGCCTGGGCGAGCTCGAAGTTGGTCATCCCGGCCGAGTAGCCTGGCCGGCGGCCGTCGACGACGAGCATGACGATGCGTCCGTCGGCGCGCTGGCCGACAGCGGTCCGGGGGTGGCGGCGGTTCAGGTGGTCGCTGCCGAAGTCCTCGAGCGCGTTGAAGATCGGCTTGCCGGCGCGAACGATCACCGGCCCGCCCCCCAGCGCCTCCGGCACGTCACGCCAGTCCGGACGGAGGACGAGGCGCACGGTGACGAGCTGGCCGCCGAACGCCTCGATCGCGAGCCGCTGCGCCGCCGTGCCCTTAGCCGCGAGGACGGCACCACCAGGTGGGACCGGCGTCCCGCCGCGCCGGTTCTCGGTGACGAGGCCGACGAGATCCGTGTTCGGCGTCGCCGCCGGGAACGGCGAGAGGACGGCCTCGACGATGCCGCTCCCTGTCGGCGTCGTCCCGCCGTAGGCAGGGGTGTAGAGCGTCGTCCCGTTCGGCCCGGGCGGACGGTTGAGCAAGTGGATGGCCCGCCGTGGCCCGTCGCCCTGCCAGGTCCCCAGCATCGCGATCTTCTCGACGCGCAGGTTCCCGGCGACGTCGATACCAAGCATCGAGCGGCGGGGGTGCGGGGTGGTCTGCAGGACGCCGTCCTGGATCAGACCGCTGCTCGGGATGCCGTCGGCCCAGGTGAAGAGATCGCCGTTGACCCCTGCCGTCGTCGAGCTCTGCACAGCCCGCCGCTGCATGGACGTCACTCGCTCTCGGCCGATGACGGCGCCGTTCGAGAGCACCGGCTGGAGTTTGTAGAGGACGCCGTCCGGCTTGGGCGCGGACAGGACGTGGAGGCGCATCGGGCCGAAGCGGGTGAACTGGAGGCGGTTCTCGTACGTCACGCCCGGCATCAGAATCTGCGCCGCCCCCGCGGCAGGCGACGCGAAAACGCCTGCTAGCAGGCACGAAATGACGAGCTTGCGCACCAAGACCCGCGAGTGAGGCTACCGAAAAGGAACGGTCCTTACAGGATTCGTACAGCTGGGTAGGGTGGCGGCGTGGAGCACGCGATCGAGGTTCGAGGTCTCGTCCGAGACTTCAAGGGCGGCATTCGGGCCGTGGCGGGAATCGATCTCGAGGTGGCGCCGGGCGAGATCTACGGCTTCCTCGGCCCGAACGGCGCGGGCAAGTCGACGACCGTCCACATGCTGACCACGCTGCTGCCGCCGACCGCGGGCAGCGCGCGGGTCGGCGGATTCGACGTCGTCAGACAGGGCCCGGAGGTGCGGCGAACGATCGGCGCCGCCCTCCAGGAAGCCGCGCTCGACCCGCTGCTGACCGGCCGCGAGCACTTGAAGCTCCAACTCGCGCTGCACGGGATCCCGCGCGCCGAGCGTCCGGCGCGAACCGACGCGCTGCTCGAGCGGGTAGGGCTTCGCCTCGCGGCGGACCGCAGGATCGGCGGCTACTCGGGCGGGATGAAGCGACGGCTCGACCTGGCGCTCGCGCTCGCCCACCGTCCGCGGATCCTGTTCCTCGACGAGCCCACGACAGGGCTCGATCCACAGAGCCGGAGTGCGCTCTGGGACGAGGTCGTCCGCCTCAAGCGCGACGAGGGCGTCACCGTCTTCCTCACCACCCAGTACCTCGAGGAAGCCGAACTCCTCGCCGACCGCGTCGGGATCATCGACCACGGCCGGATCGTCGCCGAGGGCACTCCGGCGAGCCTGAAGGCCGAGATCGGCCGCCCGACGGTCGAGGCGCTGCCCGCGAACGGGACCGAGACCGCAGCGCTCGAGGGAATCCTGGAACGCTTCGGCGAGCTCCAGCCGTCGACCGCCGGAGTTGCCGTCAGGCTGGACGGGCAGGGCGATCTCGCCGACGTCGTCCGCGCCCTCGACTCGGCCCACGTGCGCGTCGCCGACCTCCACCTGCACGCCCCGACGCTGGACGACGTCTTCCTTGCCAAGACCGGGCGCTCGCTCGAGGGCTCGGAAGAGCCGCCGGAACCAGACGAATGAGGCTCGCGGCACAGGTCCTCTACCTGGCGCGCCGCTCGGTGGTCCGAACACTGCGACAGCCGGCCAATTGGATCACGCCGCTCATCTTTCCGGTCGCGCTGATGGCGGTGAACGCCGGCGGGCTCGACGCGGCGACGAATCTGCCAGGCTTTCCGAGCGA
>JBKPFE010000278.1:0-14580 GCA_046728705.1 Actinomycetota bacterium | reverse complement strand
TCGACGCCGCGCTCGAGGTCGAATCGGTCGATCGCCTTGATCAGGCCGATCGCGCCGATCTGGACGAGATCGTCGAGCTGCTCGCCCCGGTACGAGTAGCGGCGCGCGAGCGAGCGGACGAGCGACATGTAGCGCTCGATCAGCTCCTCCCTGGCCTGGAGGTCACCCTTCTCGTGGTAGCGCCGCAGGAGCACCTTGTCGTCGTTCGCCATCACGAAGCTCGCTCGACTCGCTTGCGCAGCTCGACCCAGGCGCCGTCGTCGTGATCCGCGACCTCGTAGCCGTCGACGACTGTGTCCAGCAGCCGTTGCAGCGAGAGGGACTCCTCGCTGAGCTCGCCCTCCAGCTCGGACCGGAGATCGCCGCCGCGGAAGGGACCGACGGCCGCGCGCAACTCACTGTCCGCGATGTCCAGCGAGACCGTGATCTCTTCCGCGCCGTCCCGCCGTTCGAGCAGTCCGTCGAGAGCAAGCTCGAGCTCCTCGAGCGACTCGACCGTGATGCCGAGACGCGCCGCGAGCCCGGCAAGCACGAGGCGGGCAACGCCGAAGAAGGGACGCTCCCGCGGCATGGTGAGCGTGATCTGATCGGTCATGGGTTGCGCCTTGGGTTGCGTCCTCAGCTGCCGGACGACGTTACCCGCCCGGCGCCGACGACGACATCGCGGTCGTATAGCACTGCCGCCTGGCCCGCGGCAACGCCATAGGCGGGCTCGTCCAGCCGCACGCGGAACCCGCGCGAAACGGGCTCGACCGAGCCCGGAACGGCCGGTGAGCGGTAGCGCAGCTTGACGTCCGCCCGATCGACGTCGACATGAAGCTTGCCGCCGGCGCGTACCCGTCGACGGGCCAGAGACTCACGCGGCCCGACCACGACCTGATTGCTGCTCCGGAGCGTCTTGAGGGCGTAGAGCGGCGTGCCGGTCGCGACGCCGAGGCCCTTGCGCTGCCCCGGCGTGAAGGCCCAGAAGCCCTGGTGTGAGCCGAGGACCTCCCCGTGCTCGTCCACGATCTCGCCGGGGCTGGCGCTCAGCCCCCGGCGCTCGAGGAACGCGCGGTAGTCGGCGCCGCCGAGGAAACACGCTTCCTGGCTCTCCGTCCGGCCGGCGACGGCGAGTCCGGCACGAGCGGCCTCGGCGCGAGTCTCTCCCTTGCTCTGCTCGCCGAGCGGGAACCAGATCCGGTCGAGGACGCGGGGATCGAGGCGGGCGAGCATGTACGACTGGTCCTTCGTGCCGTCGGCGCCTCGGGCAAGCAACAGCCGCCCCCGGTGCTGGACGATGCGGGCGTAGTGGCCCGTCGCAAGCCGGCCGGCACCCGCGTCTTTCGTGAAGGCGAGCAGCCGGCCGAAGCGGAAGAACCCGTTGCAGCTGATGCAGGGGTTCGGCGTCTCCCCGCGCTCGTAGCCGCGGACGAACGGCTCGACGATGGCGCGGAGGAACTCTTCGCGCGCGTCGAGCGTGACGTGCGGGAGTCCGCTTGCGTGACAGGTTCTCCGCGCGGCGAGAACGGCCTCGGGTGAGCAGCAGGCGCGGTCGACGTCCGGCGCCTCCGGATCGATCCAAAGACGGAGCGTGACGCCCAGCGCCTTCGGGCCGGCGCGGAGGAGCGCAACGGCGCTGTCGACGCCGCCGCTCATAGCGACCGCGACGCGCTCAGGGTCGGGCGCGGCGCGGAAGATCGGGCCGAGCGCGTTCGCGAGCGCGTCGACCGCGAGCTCGTCGCCCCCGACCGCCGCCGCCTCGAGCAGCGTCAGGCCTTCGAGCGGCCGGTCGAGCCCCTCCGCATCGGCGCTGACGATGCGGTCCCCGTCGACCGTGAGCCGAACCAGCCTCCACTCGCTGCCCCGAGATGAATCTCCTACTGCCTCAAGCATGGGGGCAAGGTAGCTAGCAAGGCGCCGACTTGGCGGCGCGGAGCAGAAAGGCCGTGCCGCTGAGGCATCGCTCGCGATGCCGATTGGAGGACATGCTGGCTTCGCCGGCGTGTCCGTTCCCGTTGCCGGTGCGGCCGCTTAAGTGCTCCACCCTGCCGATGTCGCCGCGCCTTGCGAACCTGGACAAACCAGGTGGGTGCCCTGCCGCCCGGATTCTTACGCCCGGATCGGACTCGAGCTCCCTTCGCGTGTGTGTTGGTTCACGTTATTGCGCGACGCCACGCACAGGGTCGAGCACGTTCACTCTAAGTGATCGGGTCAGCCTCGGGGGCTGGCAAAGCGCCAGCGGATCGCCGTCCGGCCACGGACGCCAAGCTCACGCGCGAGCGCCTCGGTCAGTCCGAACTGCGTGGCGGCGCTGCCGGAACCCCGAGCGATCACCTGCGTCAACATCACCGTCCGGCCGTGGCCGATGTAGACCTTCGCGCCGCAGACGAGGACCGGGTGTGAGACGCCGAGGATCTTGCGCTCGAGCACTTGGCCGCACGCCGTCCGGCGGCCGTACGCGCGAGGCGACTCCGGACCGGCAAGCGCTTCGTACCAGCCCCCACCCGGTGCCGGCACCGCCGCCGGGAGACCACTTGGGTTCCCCGCGCGGCTCCGCTGTTCGGCGACGGCCAGCGCGACGACGACGGCCAGCAATGCGGCGGCGGCCAGCAGGATCGCCCGCTGCGCGAGTGCGACGCTCACGACGCGCGACGGCGCCAGAACCGTCCTCGCGGCTGCTCGGTCTCGCGGATCTCGGTGATCGCCGCCGGCTCAACCGTGTCGGTCGGCGTGACCTCGTCCGGCTCCTCAGCCGCCGGCGTGCGCCGCTGCAAGGCCGGGAAGCGCGGTCCTTCCGCCCACACCGCCAGCTCGAACAGGCAGATCAGCAGCCAGGCCAGCGCCATCACGGCGATGATGGCGGTCGCGCTGAGCTCGGCGACACCGACGCCGATCGCGAGCGCGATCAGGAAGGCGACTTCGAGCACAAACCTCGCTCCCAGTCCCTGCACCGTGAGAGAAGGCTAACTGGCCCTCGGGCCATTCTCCTCGGTGCCGCGCCGCGGCCGTACCTGCAGACCGAGCTCGGCCAAAACCTGGTCGGGCATGGGAGTCGGCGCGCCGGTGAGCGGGTCCGACCCGCTCGCCACCTTCGGGAAGCCGACGATCTCACGAATGTTGGGCTCGCCGGCCATCAGCGCCACAAAACGGTCGAAGCCCATCGCGAAACCGCCGTGCGGCGGCGCGCCCATGCGGAGCGCCTCGAGCAGGAAGCCGAACTTCTCGTCAGCCTCCTCGTCGGAGAGCCCCAGCGCTCGGAAGACGCGCTTCTGCACATCCTGGTCGTGGATCCTGATCGATCCCGAGCCGAGCTCCCAGCCGTTCCAGACGAGGTCGTACGCCTGGCTGATTGCGGCGCCGGGATCCGACTCGATCAGCTCTTCATGGCCGGGCTTCACTCCGGTGAACGGGTGGTGCGAGAACGTCCAGCGCTCTTCGTCCTCGTTCCACTCGAAGAGCGGGAAGTCGATCACCCACAGAAAGGCTTGCTTGCTCTTGTCGGCGAGCTCCAGCTCGCGGCCGAGGTGAGTGCGGAGAGCGCCGAGGACGCGGGCCGTTACCGCCGGGGTGTCGGCGGCGAACAGGACGGTCGAGCCGGGATCGGTGCGGAAGGCCTGAAGCTCCTCCTCGGAGAGAAACTTCGCGATCGGCGAGCGAACCTCACCCGTCTCGTCGACGACGAGATAGGCCATCCCCTTCGCCCCCCACTCCTTCGCAACCTCCTCGAGCCGCTCGAGCTCGGCGCGGGAGAACGCCTGCGGGACGGCGAGGAAGCGAACGGATTCTGCGTTGGCGAACACGCCGAACTCGGAACCGCGCGTAAGCTCCGTCGCATCTTCGATCTCGAGGCCGTAACGCAGGTCGGGCTTGTCCGTGCCGTAGCGCGCTATCGCCTCGTGCCAAGCGAGCCGTGGGAAGGGCCGCTCGGGCGGCTCGCGGCCGATTTCCTCGAACGAGGCGACAACCGCCTCCTCGAGCACGTTTAGGACGTCCTCTCTCTCCGCGAACGCCAGCTCGACGTCGAGCTGGCGGAACTCGAACTGCCGGTCGGCGCGGAGATCCTCGTCCCGCCAGCAGGTGGCGATCTGGTAGTAGCGGTCGAAGCCGCCGATCACGAACAGCTGCTTGTAGACCTGGGGCGACTGCGCGAGGACGAAGAACTTGCCGGGTTGCAGCCGAACCGGGACGAGGAAATCGCGCGCCCCCTCCGGCGTCCCCTTGATCAGGCTCGGCGTCCAGTAATCGACGAAGCCAAGCTCCTCCATCCGGCGGCGAATCGCCGAGATCACGGCGCCCGAGAGGCGAAGGTTGCGCTGCATCTGCTCCCGACGGAGGTCGAGCCAGCGATAGCGCAGGCGGAGATTCTCGTCCACGTTCTGCTCGTCGAGCTGGAACGGCAGCGGCGTCGAGCTCGAGATCACCTCGAGCCCGTCTACCTGCACTTCGACCTCTCCCGTCGGTAGCTTCGGGTTGATCGCGTCCGGCTCGCGCGCGACGACCTCTCCTTTAGCGCGCAGGACGAACTCGTTACGGATGTCGTGAGCAGTGGCGGCCGCGTCGGGCGCCCGCTCGGGGTTGATGACGAGTTGGCCGATGCCCGTGTGGTCGCGCAGGTCGATGAAGATCAGCCCGCCGTGATCGCGCCGGCGGGCGACCCAGCCGGCGAGCGTGACCGTCTTCCCGACCTGCTCGGTGCGGATCTCGCCCGCTCCGGTGTCGCGCCAGCTCATTCCTGGAGCCCCGCGATCAGTGCCTCGACGTCGGGTGCCTCCCCGTTCTTGACGACCTCGACGCGGCGGGCGCCGAGGCGGCTCGCCTGCGTCCGCTGGCCCTTTACGGACCTGCCCGCGTAGTCCATGTCGGCGCTGATGTTCCGGCGCCGGAGCTCGGCGAGCGCGGCGGCGATGGCCCTTCGGTCGGCGCTTTCTTCGGCGACGAAGAAGACGTCGATTCCCTCGGACTCTACGTCGCCGTCTGGGAGCGAGAGCAGCAGGCGCTCGATGCCGGCGCCGAAGCCGATCGCCGACGTCGGCGGGCCGCCGATCGTCTCGATCAGCCCGTCATAGCGGCCGCCGCCACAGATCGTGTCCTGGGCGCCGATCGCCTCGTCCTTGAACTCGAACGTCGTGCGCGTGTAGTAGTCGAGGCCGCGGACGAGCGTCGGACGCAGCTCATAGCTGACGCCGAGCGCGTCGAGAAAGCCGCGGACCTGCTCGAAGTGCTCGCGACACGCATCGCAGAGCGAATCGCCGATCTTCGGCGCTTGGGCGAGTACGGACTGGACGCGCTCGCTCTTGACGTCGAAGACGCGGAGCGGCGTCGTTCCGCGCTTGGCGCGCGCCTCATCGTCGAGCTCGGCGTCGTGCTCGTCCAGCCAGGCTTCGAGCTGTTGGATGTATGCCGGGCGGCAGTTCGCGTCACCGATCGAGTTCAGCTCGAGGAAATAGTTGCCGATGCCAAGGCGGCGAAGGAGCTCGTCGTAGAGCTGGATCAACTCGGCGTCGACGGCAGGATCGTCCGAGCCGATCGCCTCGACCGAGAGCTGCCAGTGCTCGCGATAGCGGCCCTTCTGGGGCCGGTCGTAGCGCCACATCGGGCCGACGGTGTAGAGCTTGACCGGCTGGGGCTCGCGGTGCATCCCGTGCTCGAGATAGGCCCGGCAGATCGGCGCCGTCGCTTCCGGGCGCAGTGTCAGCGAGCGTCCGCCGCGGTCCTCGAACGTGTACGTCTCCTTTTGCACGACGTCCGAGCCCTCGCCCGACGTCCGGATGAAGAGCTCAGTGTCCTCGAATCCCGGCGTGACGATCTTGCCGTAGCCGTAGAGCGCGCAGAGGCGCTCCGCTTCTCCGAGCACCCACTGCCAGACACCTTGCTCGGAGGGGAGAATGTCATGCGTCCCCCTCGGCGCCTCGAACTTCACCGGGCTGCGCGCAGCTCCGCGAGGAAGGGGTTGCGTTCGCGCTCGGCGCCGAGCGTCGTCTGCGGGCCATGCCCCGGATAAACGATCGTTTCGGGCGGCAGCCGGTAGAAGAGCATCCGGATCGACTCGACCAGCGTGTCCCAGTCGGCGAAGGGGAGGTCAGTCCGCCCGACCCCGCCCGCGAAGAGCACGTCGCCTGAGAAGAGCGTGCCCTCGGTGGCGTAGGCGAGGTGCCCTGGGGAGTGACCTGGCACCGAGAGGGTCTCGAACGTCAGTCCGGCGACCTTGAATATTTCTTCCCCCTGAAGCCGGACGTCCGCTCTGTATGGCCGAATCGGCTGTCCTGGGTAGAAAGCCTGCGGATTCTCGAGCACGGGAGCCTCGCGCTCCGGCATGTATACGGGCGCGCCCGTTGCATCTGCGAGCGCCGCGATCCCGCCAATGTGATCCCAGTGGCTGTGCGTGACGAGGATCGCGGCGATGTCGAGACCGAGGTCGGCACCCTCGTAGCCCGGATCGACGACGACCGCCTCGGCCGAGCTCCGATCGGCGCGAACGACGTAGCAGTTCGTCTGTGTGGGCCCGAGCGTATGGGTCTCGACGATCGGCGCCATCCCGCGGCGAGTCTAACGACGGCTTGAACGGGGATAGGATCGGGCCGTGCAGAGCTGGAACCTGCTGGAGCTGAAGACGCCGGGCGGCACCCGGAGCCCCATCGTCATGCATTCCACCGACGAGGCCCGCGCGGTGCTGATCGGCATCGCCCCGGGCCAGGAGCTGGGCGATCACCAGGTGCACGAACGTGCCTACGTGGTCGTTGTCGACGGTCAGGTACAGATCGACGCCGGCGGGGATTCGCTGGAGGCGGGGCCCGGGACGCTCGTCCGCTTCGAGGAGAAGGAACGTCGCCGCGTTTCCTCAGCCGAGGGCGCCCGGCTGCTGCTGCTACTGGCCCCCTGGCCGGGGGCCGGGCATTATCGAGGTGATCCGAAGCCCCGAGAGGGTTAGCCCTTGCGGCCGGTCGCCGCGCCGCTGCGCTTCGTGAACATCCTGTACATCAGCGCGTCCATCGCGTAGCTGAACGGTAGGAAGAACGCGAGCAGGAACGCCGTGTTCAGGAGCCGCTGCGCAATCGTCAGCTCGCCGCTGAGCAAAGTCACCGTCAAGAACATCAGCGGCGCGAAGATCAAGCCTCGCTTGCCGACGCGGCGCCAAGAGGGCGGCTGCACGTTGCGCATGCCTGTCTGGCGCCGCGCGGGAGCCGAAGCCGTTCGCTTCCCGTTCCGTCTGGGCGCATCGTCGTCTGAGGGTGGTTCGACCTCGTTGCCTTCCTCGTCGACCCAGACTTCTTCCCACTCGTGGCGCCGCTCTTTCGCTCGGCGCCGTCGCTGCTTTCGGCTCGGCATGCGGTCAGCCTAGATGAGTGATGCCATGAGATCGCAGGTTCGGGGCGCGAGCTGGCCGCTCTGGGGCGCGGCGGCGAGGCGTTGCCGATGCCCGTAGGGCCGCGGTGACGACTCGGCGGCGCGAAGCGCACGCGCCGGGCGGCGGCCCGCGTGCGGGCCGCTGGCCGGTGCGGGAGCGGCCCAGACGCGTCAGCTCGCGCAGCCGGTACGCGCGAGATCGTGGCATCACTCATCGTTATCGCCGCCAGATCGTTTCGCCGTCCTTGATTACGCCGGCCACGACCTCACCGGCGACGTGATAGGCGAGATAGCGCCAGTCGCGGGCGCCGAGGAGGACGATGTCGGCGTCGTAGCCCGGGGCGAGTCGTCCCTTCCTGTCGGCGCGGGAGAGGACATGGGCTGCGTTGACCGTACTCGCCGCGAGCGCTTCGGCCGGTGAGAGCCCGAGTTGCGTGCACGCGAACGAGCAGACGAGGGGGATGCTCTCGCAGAACGCGCTGCCGGGGTTGAAGTCGGTCGCGAGTGCGAGGGCGGCACCGGCGTCGACTAGCTGCCGCGCGGGCGGCATCGGGCGGTTGAGGAAGAGCGCACTGACCGGAAGCACGACGGCGGTGACCTCACTGGCCGCGAGGGCCCTTACCCCGTGCTCACTCGTCGCTTCCAGGTGATCGACTGAGCGCGCCCCCAGCTCGATTGCGAGCTCCACACCGCCGGCCTCGGTGAACTGGTCCGCGTGTAGGCGCAGCACGAGGCCGAGCCGCTTCGATTCGGTCAGATAGCGACGGGCTTGTCCGACATCGAACGCGCCGCGCTCGAGGAAGACATCCGCCGCTTCAGCCGTTGTGGCGGCATCGGGCAAGACGTCGCCGATGACGAAGTCGAGGTAGCCGTCGCCGTCCTCCCGGAACTCCGGCGGGACCGCGTGGGCGCCGAGGAACGTCGGGATGCCGCCGGCTTCCCGGATCGCGCGCAACGACGCCAGCTCGGTCTCTCGGTCGAGCCCGTAGCCCGATTTCGCCTCGAACGTCGTCGTGCCGGCATGCAGCATCCACTCGTGATGACGCCGGACGGCCGCGCCGAGCGTCTCCTCGCCGGCGGCGCGCGTTGCGTGCACCGTGGCGAGGATCCCTCCACCCGCAGCGTGGAGCTCTTCGTAGGTCGCACCCGCGGCTCGGAGCGAGAACTCCTCGACGCGGTCGCCGGCGAAGCACGCGTGCGTGTGACAGTCGACGAGGCCCGGGATGGCGCATAGTCCGCGACCGTCGAGCTCCTCGAGATGTCCATCGGGCGCAGCCAATCGGCTCATTTCGCCGACCTCCTCGATCCGGCCGCCTGAGCAGAGGACGTAGCCGCCCCTGATCACCTCGACAGCGCCGAGCTTGCGCCCGCGCAGAGGCGAGTCTTGCCCCGCCGGGGTGGCAACCTGCTCGAGATCGCGAATCAGGAGCCGGCGTCCGCCGGCAGCGGCGTCTGTCACTCGCCGGCCGACTGCGGAGGCGGCTCGAGGCCGTGTCGCTCTGCAGCCTGACGCGCCTCGGGATAGCCCGCGTCGGCGTGCCGGAGCACGCCGATCCCGGGATCAGCGGTCAGCACGCGCTCGAGACGCTCGGCCGCATCCGCGGTGCCGTCGGCGACGACGACCATGCCCGCATGGATCGAGTTGCCGATGCCGACACCACCGCCGTGGTGGACGCTGACCCACGTTGCGCCTGCGGCGGTGTTCAGCAGGGCGTTGAGAATCGGCCAGTCCGCGATCGCGTCGGAGCCGTCGAGCATCGCCTCCGTCTCCCGGTATGGCGAGGCAACCGAGCCTGAGTCGAGGTGATCCCGGCCGATCACAATCGGGGCCGACACCTCGCCGCTCCGCACGAGCTCGTTGATCGCCAGGCCTGCTTTCGCTCGGTCGCCGAGGCCGAGCCAGCAGATCCTCGCAGGTAGCCCCTGGAATGCCACCCGCTCGGGGGCGAACTCCAGCCAACGCTGAAGGAGGTCGTCGTCGGGAAAGAGCTCGCGAAGCTTCGCGTCGATCGCCGCGATGTCGCTCGCCTCTCCCGACAGCGCCGCCCAACGGAACGGCCCCGCTCCGCGGCAGAAGAGCGGTCTGATGTACGCCGGGACGAAGCCCGGATATGTAAACGCCTCTTCTACCCCACCCTCACGGGCCTCACCTCTAAGGTTGTTGCCATAATCGAAAACATAGCTTCCGGCTCGGACGTACTCGAGCAGGCCGCGCACATGTGTTGCGATCGAGTCACGGGCTCGTGACAAGTACGCCTCGGGGTCACGTCCGCGCAGCTCAGCCGCCGCTTCGACGTCGAGCCCCTGCGGGACGTAGCCGTTGAGCGGGTCGTGGGCGGCGGTCTGATCGGTAACGAGATCGAAGTGCTCGCCGCGCGCGGCCAGCTCGGGAACGACGTCGGCGGCATTGCCGAGCAACCCGACCGAGAGCGGGCGTTTCTCCCGGGCCGCCGCACGCACTCGTTCGATCGCCTCGTCAACCGATTCCGTCGCCTCGTCGAGGTAGCGCGTCTCGAGCCGCCGTCGGATTCGCTTCGGATCGACCTCGACACAGAAAACGGCGGCCCCGGCCATGGTTCCGGCGAGCGGCTGGGCACCGCCCATTCCGCCGAGTCCTGCCGTAAGGATCTTCCGACCCGACAGGTCGGCAGAACCGAAGTGGGTCTCACCCGCAGCCGCGAAGGTCTGGTAGGTGCCCTGGAGGATCCCTTGAGTACCGATGTAGATCCAGCTCCCCGCGGTCATCTGCCCGAACATCGTCAGCCCGAGGGCCTCGAGCCGCCGGAACTCGTCCCAAGTCGCCCAGCGGGGCACGAGCAGCGCGTTGGCGATCAGGACTCTCGGCGCGCCGGTGTGCGTTCGAAAGACGCCGACGGGCTTGCCGCTCTGGACGAGTAGCGTCTCGTCATCGGCGAGCCGCAGCAGGGCGGCCACGAGCCCGCGAAGCGCCTCGTGACTTCGGGCCGCTTTGCCGGAGCCGCCGTACACGATCAGCTCCTCCGGCCGTTCGGCCACCTCCGCGTCGAGGTTGTTCAAGAGCATGCGCAACGGAGCCTCGGTGGCCCACGAACGGGCGTTCAGAGTCGTCCCCCGCGGCGCGCGGATCCGGCTGAGGTCGCCGCAGAGCGCCTCCACGGCGGCGTCGAGCGTGCCGACCGCGGTCACGAGAGCTCCCCCACCTCGGACTCGACCGCCGCCGCGAGCGAGCCGCCGCGGATCGCCGTTGCGACAGCCTCGATCTCACCGGACAGCGGTCGGTCCTCCGCGAGCCTCGGCGACAACGTCCGGACGAACCGTCGCGCCGCGTCCGACCCGCGCCCGGGCGCCAGCGGCGCGAGAAACTCGACGGCCTGTGCGCCGGCGAGCAGCTCGATCGCGACGGCGCTTTCGGAATTGGCGAGCACCTGCCAGGCCTTGAGCCCGGCGGCGTTCCCCATCGAGACGTGATCCTCCTGGCCGGCGCTCGTCGGAATCGAGTCGACGCTCGCGGGATGGCTGAGCGCCTTGTTCTCGCTTACGAGCGATGCGGCCACGTACTGCGGAATCATGAAGCCGGAGTTGAGGCCGCCATCCGCGGCGAGGAACGCGGGCAGCCCCTCCGACAGGCTCGGGTTGACGAGGCGCTCCGTCCGACGCTCCGAGATGTTCGCGAGCTCCGAGACGGCCATCGCCAAGACATCGAGGGCGAATGCGAGCGGCTGACCGTGAAAATTGCCGTTCGAGACGACCTCGCCGGAGTCGACGAGCACGAGCGGGTTGTCGGTGGCGGCGTTGAGCTCGACCCCAACAGTCTCCTCGACGTACCGGATCAGATCGCGACAAGCCCCGTGAACCTGAGGTGCGCAGCGCAGCGAGTACGCGTCCTGGACGCGGCCGCACCAGCGGTGTGAGTCCATGACTGCCGAGCCCTCGAGCAGGCTGAGGACGTTCTCGGCAGACTCGGCCTGGCCGCGGAGCGGCCGTAGCGCCTGCACCTCGGGCCGGAAGCTCTGGCGCGAGCCCTGAAGCGCCTCGGTCGACAGCGCGCACGCGATGTCCGCGGCGATCGCCAGGCGCCTCGCGCGCACCGCGCCCAGCGCGCCGAAGGCGGCCATGAACTGCGTCCCGTTGATGAGCGAGAGACCCTCCTTGGCCCGCAGCCGCAGTGGTTCGAGCCCCACGCGCCGCAGAGCTTCGTCGCCGGACAGCCGCTCGCCTTCGACCCACGCCTCGCCCTCGCCGATCAACGGCAGGGCGAGATGCGCGAGCGGCGCGAGATCGCCGCTGGCGCCCACCGACCCGCGGCTCGGCACCCGCGGGAGGACGCCGCGGTTGAGGCACTCGACGAGGAGCTCGGCCACCTCGATCCGCGTCCCCGAACACCCGACCGCAAGGGCGTTCGCGCGCAGGAGCAAGGCGGCACGGACGACCTCGTCGGGATACGGGTCGCCGACGCCGCAGGCGTGACTGCGCAGGAGCCGCACCTGCAGCTCGTCCGCCAGCTGCGATGGGATCGTCTTCGAGACGAACCGTCCGAAGCCGGTGTTGACACCGTAGGTCCTTGCCGGATCGGCCGCAGCCCGCTCGACGACCTCGCGCGCCGCACGCATCCGCTCCTTCGCCGCATCCGATAACGAGGCGGGCGCGCCGTCGTTCGCGACCGCCCAGACGTGGTCGACCGTGAGATCCTCTCCGGTCACGAGCTGCGTCTCGATCACGACCTGACTTTAGTCCTCGAGCAGGCGCGTCTCGATCAGTCGAGACGCGTCGAAACCATCGATCCGGAGCATCGCGCCTGCCGCCGCCGCCGCGGCACCCGCGGGCATCAGTCCGACCAGCTCCGACCCCGCCACCTCCGCTCCGCGCGAAGCGGCTTCGGCCTCGATCCGGGCGACGATCTCGTGAAGTGCCGCCGCCTCCCAATCCTCCACGTTCATGCTCACCTGGACTCGCCCCGAGCCCGGGAGGTCGAGCCCGAGCGCCCGCACCCCGGGGAAGCCGCCGTCGCGCTCGCGGACGACGGCTGCGATCGCGTGCGCGTCCTGGAGCGTCGCGTTCCGAAGGTCGACGTTGAACGCGACCAGCGGCCGGCGCGCCCCGACCATCACGCCGCCGGTAGCCGGGTCGAGCCCGCCCGGGCCGAAGTCGGGCACGAGCTCGTCCGCGGCCAGCCGCCGCGCGAGCTCGTCGGTCCCGCCCTGACGGAAGAACGCAGGCCCACGCCCAGGCGCGAGCTCGCCGTAGAGGAAGACGGGCAGTTCCAAGTCCTCACCGATCCGACGCGCGAGCTCCAACGCCGCCGCCCGGGCCCGCTCCATGTCCTCGGGCCGTAGCGGCACGAGTGGGACTACGTCCGCCGCACCGATCCTCGGATGTGCGCCCTCGTGACGCCGCAAGTCGATCCGCTCACACGCAACCGCGACGCCCGCCAGCAGCGCCTCCACGAGGGCTTCGTCCCGGCCCACAAGCGTGTAGACCGACCGGTTGTGGTCGAGATCGGAATGGACGTCGAGCAAGCGGACGCCGCCGGCGAGCGCCTCACATATAGCCGCGATCGTGGCCCGGTCGCGCCCCTCCGAGAAGTTGGGCACCGACTCGAGCGGAAGCACGGCCCTACTCTAAGGAGCCGTGAAGGCGTACTACGAGGCCCGCGCACACGAGTACGACGACTGGTGGCTCGGCCGCGGGCGCTTCGCGGAAAGGAACCGCCCAGGCTGGGACGACGAGCTCGCGGCTCTCCGCCGAACGGTGGAGTCACTGCCGCCGGCCCGGACTATCGACGTCGCGTGCGGCACGGGCTTCCTCACACGTCACCTCCCGGGTGAGATCACGGGGCTCGACCAGAGCCCGAGCATGCTCGAGGTAGCCGCCGAGCAAGCATCGGACGCCGAGCTCGTCCTGGGCGACGGGCTCTCTCTTCCGTTCGCAGACGGCTCGTTCGAACGCGTCTTCACGAGCCACTTCTACGGGCATCTGGATGACGAGGACCGTACGACCTTCCTCGCCGAGGCTAGGCGGGTCGCCCCCGAGCTCGTCATCGCCGACGCGTCGCTCGCCCACTCCCCGGTCGCCGAGGAATACCAGGAGCGGATCCTGAACGACGGATCCCGCTGGGAGGTCTACAAACGCTTCTTTACCGGCGAAGGCCTCGCAGCCGAGCTCGGAGGCGGACGCGTGCTGCACGAAGGACGCTGGTTCGTCGTCCTCGCTTCGCCGTGAGAACCATCCTCGTCATCGTCGTCGCTTTCGCGCTTCTCGCCGGTTGCGGCACCGATGACGCGCCCGAACAGCCTAGTGAGGACACGGGCGGTCCACCCGACGTCGCGGAGCTCGTGTGCGGCGAAGACGGGCCCGAGCTACTCACGCCGGTCGTTCGAGGACACGCCGACGGCGTGCACGTCCGGGTCCGAAACGAGAACGACTACCCAGTGGAGTTCGATTTCGAGGTGACGCGCGGGGACACGGGCGGCGGCGGAGCCGAGGCTCCCCCGGGCACGTCCGTCCAAGTCGTGCCGTTCGCGGCGGAGAAGGTCAGTCTCGGCTGTGTCCCCGAAGCGTTGGATCGCGTCGAGCTCCATGTGGTCGACCCCCAGGACGAGCTGAAGGCGGCGGACCCCGAGTGCAAAGAGCTACGGAGCGCGGACTTCGCCACACGTCTGAACGACGGCATACCTCGCGACCCCGTCGCGCTCGCCCGCCACTACTTACGCGGGAAGGGACTGCACCAGACCGATCTCGTCGAGCGAGCCGTGTCGATCGCGAGTGAGTTCCCGGTCGTCCGCGTCGTCCGAGCCGGCCGCGTGGTAGCGGAGGTGACCTTCGACAGCACCGGGCCGAACTACATGAGCGGCACCGTCGAGATGTGCGCCGACTTCGCGGAGTGACGCGCCGCCGCTCGTCGTATCGCTCGATCGCCTCGCTCCAGCGTGACAACCGCGTCTGCCGTGCGTGCATCGACGCCGGCTACCCGCTCGAGTCGCTCCCCGTCGTCCAGCCTTACACCGGCCAGCGCGCCTACATCCACGGCCAGGCCCCCGGCGCGCTCGAGGGCGAGCAACGCCTGCCCTGGCGCGGCCGCGCCGGACGGACGCTCCGGCGCTGGCTCGAGCTAAACGAGGACGATTTCTATGCCACGTTCTACTGCGCGTCGGTCACGCGCTGCTACCCCGGCAAGTCGCCGTCGGGATCGGGCGACCGCACGCCGACGACCCGCGAGCAGGAGCTCTGCGCGTTCTGGCGGGAGTGGGAGCTCCGGTTGATCCGGCCGGAGTTGAT